>DATCJM010000316.1:0-4111 GCA_036562805.1 Sphingomicrobium sp. | reverse complement strand
GGTTCGTCGCCCTCGCGCATCAGCGCGCGGATGGCGGTCGGCGCCGTATAGAAGAGCGTGACCTGGTGCTTGTCCACCACCTGCCAGAAGCGGCTGTAGTCGGGATAGTTGGGCACACCGTCGAACATCACGCTGGTCGCGCAGTTCGCCAGGGGGCCGTAGACCACATAGCTGTGCCCAGTGATCCAGCCGATGTCCGCGGTGCACCAGAAGATGTCGTCGTCGCGATAGTCGAAAATCCAGTCGAACGTCGTCGCGGCCCACACCGCGTAGCCCCCGGTCGCGTGGACGACGCCCTTCGGCTTCCCCGTCGACCCGGACGTGTAGAGGATGAACAGCGGATCGTCCGCGTTCATGACCTCCGGATTGCAGTCGGTCGGCAGCGCGTCGCGGTGATCGGCGTAGCGAATGTCGCGGCCATCCTTCATCGGTATTTCGGCGCCGGTGCGGGTGACGACGATGACTGTGTCGACGTCATGCTCCTCGAGCGCTGCGTCGACATTGCGCTTGAGCGGGATCGTCTTGCCGCCGCGGACACCCTCGTCGGCGGTGATTACCGCACTGGCGTCGCAATCGACGATCCGGCCGTGAAGGCTTTCGGGCGAGAAGCCGCCGAAGACGACCGAATGGATCGCGCCGATGCGCGCGCAGGCGAGCATCGCCGCCGCCGCTTCCGGGATCATCGGCATATAAATCATCACCCGGTCGCCGCGCCCGATGCCGCGCTGCTTCAGCAGGTTCGCGAGGCGACAGGTCTCTTCGTACAAGTCGCGATAGGTCCAGCGCTGGCCATGGCCCGGCTCGTCGGCTTCGAAGATCAGCGCGGTGCGGTCGCCGTGCTGTGCGAGGTGCCGGTCGAGGCAATTGACCGACAGGTTGAGTTCCCCGTCGGCGTACCAGCGGATGTGAAAATCCCGCTCGGCGAACGACCAGTCCCCCGCCTGCTCGGGGAAGCGGTTCCACGTGAGCCGCCGCGCCTGGTCGAGCCAGAAACGGTCTCGATCCGAAGAAGCGAGATCGCGAAGCTCGGCAAGCTCGGTCGGGCCGATGCGGGCGTTGAAGTCCTCGGGGACTGGATGCACCGCTTCGGCCATTCGACTACTTTCTCGTTGCGACTTCCAGAACGCGCCGCGCCTGAACCAGATGCGGACGGTCGACCATCCGGCCGCCGACCGAAAGCACGCCGGCGCCGGGATGTGCTTCGAACGCGGCGACGATTTCGCCGGCGTGGCGGACTTCATCGTCAGACGGCGTGAACGCAGCGTTTATCGTCGCGACTTGCGCCGGATGGATCGCCAGCTTGCCGGTAAAGCCTTCGCGCCGGGCCGCTTCGGCTTCCGTGCGCAGACCCTCCTCGTCGCGGAAATCGGCGAAGATGCCGTCGACCGGCTGCACACCCGCGGCAACCGCGCCCGCAAGGCACAGCGAACGCGCCAGCCTGTACGTGAAGCTTAGCCCACCTTCGGGATCATATTTCGTCGAAGCGCCGAGCGCCGCGGACAGATCCTCCGCGCCCCAGCTCATCGCCGCCAACGGTGACTTGGGGTCGCGGTAGGAGAGCATTCCGAACAGACTGGCCGCCGTCTCGGTGACGATGGCGTGGACCGGGATGTTGCCGGTGCGATGCGCAAGCTGCGTCACATCGGCGCCGCTTTCGGATTTCGGAAGAACGATGCCGTGGATGTCGGCGACTCCGATCAGGTGGAGGTCGTCCTTGTGGAATTCGCTTCCGATCGGGTTGATGCGCACCCACAGCTCCGGGCGTTCGGATCGCTGCGGTAGATGCTTCAGGATCTCGCGGGCCTCGCGCTTGTTCGCGGCTGCAACGCTGTCCTCGAGGTCGAAGATGATCGCATCGGCTTCACTGTCGAGCGCCTTCGCGATCTTCTTCTCGCTGTCGGCGGGGACGAACAGCCAGCTGCGCGGCTGCATCAGGCGTCCTTCTTCTGGATGAGCGCGGTGCGCGTGCATTCGCAAACCAGCTCATCGCGCTGGTTGAAGGCGCGGTGTGACCAGGTGACGATGCCGGCATTCGGCCGCGACTTGCTTTCGCGAAGCGCGATGCATTCCGTTTCGCAATGGAGCGTGTCGCCAGCGAAAACGGGCTTGGGGAATTTCAGCTGGTCGTAACCCAGGTTGGCGACCAGCGTGCCGAGCGTCGTGTCGTGAACGCTGATTCCGATCAGCAGGCTGAACGTAAAGCAACTGTTGACGAGGGGCTTTCCAAACTCCGTCTTCGCCGCGGCCTCGTAATCGAGGTGAAGCGGCTGCGGATTGTGGGTCAGCGTGGTGATCAGGAGATTGTCGGTCTCCGTGACAGTGCGGGTGAGCGCATGGGCGACGCGGTCGCCGACCTGCCACTCGTCGAAGTAACGCCCGGCCATTGCTGCTCCCTAGGCAGGCAACAGTAGTTCGGCAACGGCTTCGGTGATCGCGTCGCCGTCGATCCGGTAGGCCGCGTAGAGATCGGCGAGGTTACCGGTCTGCCCGAACTTCTCGACGCCGAGCGGCGCGACGCGCTGCCCGAGGATGCCGCCCAGCCATGAAAGCGAAGCGGGCGCCGCGTCGGCAATCGTGACGAGACCGGCGCGGGGCGAGAGACGGGAAAGCAATTGCTCGGCATGGCTCGGCTTGCGCTGGCCGTTCCAGCGCGCCGCCTGCGCGCTTGTCCAGCCGCGATGGAGCAGATCGGGCGAGGTCACGGAGAGGAGGCCCAGCCCCGGAATGTCGTCGCGAAGCTCTTCCCAGGCGGCGAGCGCCTCGGGCATGACCGCACCCATCGCCACGATCGCAGCTTCGCCGCCGGCACCCGGCTCGCGCAGCCAGTAGCCGCCGTTCAGTGCGCCCTCGCGCCAGCCGTCGTCGGCGCGCTCGATCTGGCGGACGTTGCGCGTCGACAGCCGCAGGTACGTGCTTTCGCCGGCCGCATCGTCGATCAGCCGGAAAGCCTCCTCCATCATCGCCGCGAGCTCGTCCGCATAGGCCGGTTCGTAATGGCGCAGCCCGGGCTGCCCGAGCGCGATCAGTGGCGGGTTGATCGACTGGTGCGCGCCGCCTTCGGGCCCGAGTGTGATTCCGCTCGGCGTCGCGACCAGCAGGAAGCGCGCGTCCTGGTAGCAGGCGTAATTCAGCGCATCGAGGCCGCGGGCGATGAACGGATCGTAGAGCGTCCCGATCGGAAACAGCCGCTGGCCGAACAGGTCGCCCGAAAGGCCGGCAGCGGCGAGCATCAGGAACAGGTTCGATTCGGCAATGCCAAGCTCGATATGCTGGCCACGGTTGTTCGCGCCCCACTTTTGCGCTGAAGCAATCTTTGCCTGTGCAAAGACGTCCGGCATGTCGCTTCTGCGGAACAGGCCGCGTTGGTTCACCCACGCGCCGAGATTGGTCGACACGGTCACGTCGGGCGAAGTTGTCACAATCCGGTCGGCAAGCTCACCGCCGGCCTTCGACAGGTCGAGCAGGATCCGCCCGAACGCCGCCTGCGTGGACTGTTCCTCACCCGAGGGCGCCGGGATCGCGGGAACCGCGACGCTGCCGAATGAGCGGGCTCGCTTCTCGCGCGCGATTCGGCTGCGTTCGATCAGGGTCTCGACGCCGGGGCGGGCATTGTCGCCGATCCCTTCGAACGGCTCCCATTCATGTCCCTCGCGCACCGCCATGCTTTCGCGCAGCGCGGCGGCCTGCGTGGGGTTCATCAGCCCCGCATGATTGTCCTTGTGGCCGGCGAACGGCAGGCCAAAGCCCTTGATCGTCCAGGCGATAAACAGCGTCGGGACGTCGTCATCGGCCGCGTCGAACGCTTGCGTGAGCGTCTCCATGCAATGGCCGCCGAGATCGGTGAACAGCGCCGCGAGCGCGGCATCGTCATATTCTTTCAGGAACGTACTGGCCTTCTTCCCCAGCTCCGCTTCGATCCGCGCCCGCCACGCGCCGCCGCCCTGATAATGAAGCGCCGAGAGCTCTGCGTTCGACAGCTGCTCGAACCAGTTCTTGAGCGCCCGATTGCCGTCGAGTGCAGCACGCAGCTTCTTGCCGTATCGCAGCTCGACCACCCGCCAGCCGCAGCTGCGAAAAATCTCGTCGAACCGCTCGAACATCCGATCCGCGC
>DATCJM010000305.1:0-2841 GCA_036562805.1 Sphingomicrobium sp. | reverse complement strand
CGGCGCGCGCGGGTCGGTGAGGTCCCCCGCGATCAGCTGGTCGCTACCCTTGGTCGAATGGCCAACGACCTTGTGGCCAGTCTTTCTGAGGAGTGCGTAAGCGGCCGCTCCGATACCGCGGCTTGCGCCGGTGATGAGGATGTTCATGTCCCCCGCCTAGCGCCGTGCGCGCGGCGGGGGAAGAATCAGGCGGCGATGCCGCTCACGAATTCCTTGGCGGTGGACTTGAAGCCGGCGATCTGCTCGGAGAAGCGGCCGAAGCCCTTCTCGACCTCGTCGATGTCGGTGGCGACGGTCTCGGTGTCGCTGCGGATGGCGGCGATGGTCGAGCTCATGGAATCGGCCGCGAGCGCGGTCTCGTCGACGGCGGCGGTGATCATCGTCACCGTCTGCGCCTGCAGCTCCATCGCTTCGCGGATGCGGTCCGCGGAAGTCTGGACCTCCTCGACGGTGCCCTGGATCGAGCCATTGGCTTCCACGGTCTGCCTGGTCGCCTGCTGGATCGCCGTGATCTTTGCGGTGATGTCGTCGGTCGCGCGCGCGGTTTGCGAAGCGAGGCTCTTAACCTCCTGCGCGACGACGGCGAAACCGCGGCCCGCATCGCCCGCGCGCGCCGCCTCGATGGTCGCGTTGAGCGCAAGCAGGTTGGTCTGCCCGGCGATATCGCGGATCAAGCTGAGGATCGATTCGATCGCTTCGACATGGGCGGACAGCGCCTGGCTGACCTTCACCGCCTCGCTCGCCTGGTCTCCCGCACGGCTGGCGACGCCGGCGGCGACTTCGACCTCGGCGCGAGCGTCCTCAATCGCGCGGATGAGGCCCGCGGCCGTCTGGGCAGCCTCGCGCATCGCGACGGCGGATTGCTCCGCTGCCGCCGCAACTTCGCTGGTCTTTCCGAGCATTCCGCGTGCCGAGCTCGCCGTCGAACGGGTGCGCTCGGACAGCTGCTTCGACTGATCGGTGCTCGCCCGAACGAGCTCGCTTACCCGGCGCTCGAACTGGTCGCTCTCGCGGCCGCGCTGGTCGGCGGCCTGAATGGCCTCGAGCATCGAGACCTGCGCCAGGATGATGTCCGTTTCGAAAGTGCTCAGGCGGTAGAAAGCGGTCAGGCACGCCTCGAGCTTGTTCTTGTCGTCCGAGAAACGCTCGGTCATCGCGGTGACGATACGGGTCGCGGTCTTCGCGCGCTCGGCCATATAGGCCGGCACCGACATTTTCTCGCGGACAATCTGGCGGCCATATTCGGCGACGTTCTGGATCCAGTTCGCGTCGACCTTGCCGGCGTAATTCTGGGCAAGCCGCTCGGCGCGCTGCGGCCCGAACTGCGCGACGACTTCTGTCGCGATAATGTCGGCCGCATTTTGCCGTAGCATCTCGATGTCGCGGTCGAGCGCGCCGCCAGGATTATATGCTGCGAGGCGGTCTTTGACCTGCTCATCGCTCAGTCGCTGCAGCTGTCCAGTCTCGCCACTCATTCGTCCGCTCTCCGTCATTCGTCACGCGTGTTACAGGCGCTCTTGCCGCACGAATGGTTAAGACCGGGTTAGGCGGGCGGGCGAAACTTGCCTCGCCGAAGAGCGCGCCTTAAGCGGCGGCCCATGGCAGCAACCAGACCCCGCCCGCTCTCCCCACACCTGACGATCTGGCGATGGGGCCCCGGAATGATCGTTTCCATCCTCCACCGCGCAACCGGCATCGCCTTGTCCGTCGCCGGGCTTGCGATCCTCACCTGGTGGCTGATGGCGCTGGCGCTCGGACCGGAAGCCTACGCGCCTTTCGACAAGGCCGCGCACAACCCGATCGGAATCGTCATCCTCGTTGGGCTGACGTGGAGCTTCTTCCAGCATGTCCTGTCCGGCATCCGGCACCTCGCGATGGACACCGGCGCGGCGTTCGAGCTTGGCGTCAACAAGCGCTTCGCGATCCTGACCATCGTCGGGTCGATCATCCTTACCATCCTGCTTTGGGCGTGGCTGATGGGAGTGCGCCCATGAGCATCGGTGAAAGCTCGACTCCGCTAGGCAAGGTTCGCGGGCTGGGCTCGGCGCGCGAGGGCGGCGAACATTGGCTGACCGAACGAGTGACCAGCATTGCGCTTCTTCTCCTCGGCACCTGGCTCATTGCGTCGCTTCTGCTTCTCCCGGGGCTCGACCCGCACACGCTCAGCGAATGGTTAAAGGGCCCGACGGGAGCGATCCCGATGGCGCTGCTGGTGATCGTCGGGTTCAAGCATGCCCTCGACGGGATGAAGGTGTTCATCGACGATTACGTCCATGAGGCGGGTAGCAATTTCGTGATCAATACCGTGCTGCTGTTCTTCGCTGTCGCGGGCGCCGCGATCGCGCTCTATGCCCTCGGGGCGATCGCGTTCGGCGGCGCGCAGTGAGCTCCGCCTACCAGATCGTCGATCATACTTATGACGTCGTCGTCATCGGCGCCGGCGGGTCGGGCCTCCGCGCGACCATGGGCGCGGCCGAGCACGGGCTGAAGACGGCCTGCGTGACGAAGGTCTTTCCGACGCGCAGCCACACCGTCGCCGCGCAAGGCGGGATCGCGGCCAGCCTTGGCAACATGGGCCCCGATCATTGGCAATGGCACATGTACGACACCGTCAAGGGCTCCGACTGGCTCGGCGACCAGGACGCGATCGAATATATGTGCCGCGAGGCGCCCGCCGCGGTCATCGAGCTCGAGCATATGGGCCTCCCGTTCAGCCGCACCGCCGAAGGCAAGATCTACCAGCGCGCGTTCGGGGGCATGACCCAGAACATGGGCGAGGGGCCGGCCGCGCAGCGCACCTGCGCCGCCGCCGATCGCACCGGCCATGCGATGCTGCACACG
>DATCJM010000270.1:0-9253 GCA_036562805.1 Sphingomicrobium sp. | reverse complement strand
TATAGCCGTGCCCACCGAGCACCTGCTGCGCATAAACCGCGGCCTGGAAGCCTTTGTCGGTGAGATACCCTTTGATCACCGGCGTGATCAGGCCAAGCAGGTCGTCAGCTTGCTGGCGCTCCGCTTCGTCGGGCGAACGTCGGACCAGGTCGACGAGCAGCGAGCCCCACAGGCACAGCGCGCGGCCAGCCTCGTTCCACGCCTTCGATTCCATCAGCATGCGGCGGACGTCAGGGTGGACGATGATCGGATCGGCCTTCGCCCCCGCATCGCGCGCCGACTCGTTCAGGGCGCGACTCTGGCGCCGTTCGCGCGCATAATCGGCCGCGTTCTGATACGCGACTTCGCCCTGGGCCAGGCCCTGCAGGCCGACGCCGAGCCGGGCGGCATTCATCATGATGAACATCGCTTGGAGGCCTTTCTCGCCCTCGCCGACGATCCAGCCCTTGGCGCCATCATAGTTCATGACGCAGGTCGCGTTGCCGTGGATGCCCATCTTCTTCTCGAGCGCGCCGCATGACAGCGTGTTGCGTTCGCCGAGGCTGCCGTCCTCGTTCACCAGATACTTCGGCACGACGAAGAGGCTGATGCCTTTGACGTTGTCAGGCGCTCCGGCGCGCTTGGCGAGCACCAGATGGATGATGTTCTCGCTAAGGTCGTGCTCGCCCGACGAGATGAATATCTTCGTGCCCGTAATCGAATAGCTACCGTCGTCGTTCGGCTCGGCCCGCGTCTTCAGCAGGCCGAGGTCAGTCCCTGCGTGAGGCTCGGTGAGGTTCATCGTACCGGTCCATTTGCCGCTGACCATGTTCGGCAAATAGCGCTGCTTGAGCTCGTCGGAGGCCTTCAGCACCAGCGAGGCGATCGCGCCACTCGTCAGGCCCTGGTACATTTCGAAGCTGTGATTGGCCGAAAGCACATATTCGCCGATCGCGGTTCCGATTACCTGCGGCAGCCCCTGCCCGCCAAATTCCTCCGGCGCAGTCAGCGTCGGCCATCCTGCCTCGCACCATTGCCGGTACGCCTCCTTGAAGCCGGGCGGCGTCGTGACCGACCCGTCATCGTTCCGCTTGCAGCCGACCTCGTCGCCGACGCGGTTCAGAGGCTGCAGGACCTGCTCGCAGAAGCGCCCCGCTTCGTCGAGGATTGCCTCGACCACGTCCGCCGAGGCGTTGGCGAAACCTGGCAAGTTCGAATAGCGGCCGATATCGAGCACCTCGTCCAAGATGAACCGCGTCTCTCGAACCGGGGCACTATAGGTCGGCATGGGCGACTTACTCCTTTGTCAGTACGGTATTGCCGAGGGGCCTTTCCGTCCAGCCGCTGTAAATGTCGGCACGTACACATTGGCGGCGTTTCAGAAGGATCGAAGATGAAGCGATTGTTGCTGCCGCTGCTCCTGATTGTCTCCGCCCCGGCCGCCGCAGCGCCGCGGACAGACACGGCGGTTCTCGCCGGTGGTTGCTTCTGGGGCATGGAATGGGTTTTCGAGCACGTAAAGGGCGTCACCAACGTCGTCTCGGGCTACGCCGGAGGCAGGGCCGGGGACGCGAGCTACGACAAGGTCAGCTCAGAAAGCACCGGGCACGCCGAGTCCGTGCGAATCACCTACGATCCGGGCCAGGTCAGCTACGGCAAGCTCCTCGAAATCTATTTCACGGTCGCGCACGATCCGACGCAGCTGAACCGCCAGGGGCCGGACGTCGGCAGCAGTTATCGGTCGGCGATCTTTCCCCAGTCGGCCGAGCAGGAGCGCTTCGCGCGCGGCTATATCAACCGCCTCAACGCCGCCCATATCTGGAGCCGACCGATTGCGACGCGGATCGAGCATAGCGCCTTCTATCCGGCCGAAGGCTATCACCAGCATTTCGCCGAGAACCACCCCTACTACCCTTATATCGTGGTCAACGACCGGCCGAAGATCGCCGCGCTGAAACGGAAATATCCCGCTCTTTACAAAGGCTAAGCGCGCTAAGCGGTTAAAATTTCACGGTTTATTCAGCCGAGGGGCGACAAGGGACGCCCCGCACCCTATATGCGGCGCGAAACAGCGAAACACGGGTAGCCGGGGACCCCAACGCATGCTGACGACCAATCCGTTCGACGACGACAAGCTGCGCGAGGAGTGCGGCATTTTCGGAATCTGGGGCGGCGACAATGCCGCCGGGTTCGTCGCGCTCGGGCTCCACGCGCTCCAGCATCGCGGACAGGAAGCGGCGGGAATCACCAGCTTCGACGGCAAGCATTTCCATTCCCATCGCGCGATGGGCCACGTCGCCGGCAATTTCGACCGCGACGATGTGATGCGCCGGCTTCCGGGCCGCGCCGCAATCGGGCACGTTCGCTATTCGACGACCGGCGAGACTGCGCTTCGCAACGTCCAGCCGCTTTTCGCCGAGCTCGCAGAAGGCGGCTTCGCGGTCGCTCACAACGGCAATCTGTCGAACGCGATGAAGCTCCGCCGGACCTTGAATCGTCGCGGTTCGATCTTCCAGTCGACGAGCGATACCGAGGTCATCATCCACCTCGTCGCGACCTCCCATTGCACCACGACGCTCGACCGGCTGACCGATGCGCTGAAGCAGGTCGAAGGTGCTTACTCGCTCGTCGTTCTCACGGACGAAGGGCTCATCGCCTGCCGCGATCCGCTCGGCATTCGCCCGCTGGTCATGGGCAAGCTTGGCGAGGCCACGATCTTCGCCAGCGAGACGGTCGCGCTCGATGTGATCGGCGCAAGCTTCCTCCGCGATGTCGAGCCTGGCGAAGTGATCATCGTCAACGACAGCGGCATCCGCTCTTTCCAGCCGTTCCAGAAGGTCGCGCCCCGCCCGTGCATCTTCGAGCACGTCTATTTCTCGCGGCCCGACAGCGTCGCCGAGGGCGTGTCGGTCTATGAAGTCCGCAAGAACATCGGTGCCGAGCTGGCGCGCGAGGCGCCCGTCGACGCGGATTATGTCGTTCCCGTGCCGGACAGCGGGGTACCCGCCGCGATCGGCTTCTCCCAGGCGAGCGGGATCCCGTTCGAGCTCGGAATCATCCGTTCGCACTATGTCGGCCGCACCTTCATCCAGCCGAGCCAGGAAGTCCGGCACCTGGGCGTCAAGCTGAAGCACAACGCCAACAGCGCCCTGGTCGACGGCAAGAGCATCGTGCTCGTCGACGATTCGATCGTCCGCGGCACGACTTCCGTGAAACTGGTCCAGATGATGCGCGACGCCGGCGCGCGCGAGGTTCACATGCGGATCGCGTCGCCGCCGACGCGCCACAGCTGCTTTTACGGCGTCGACACGCCGGAGCGGGCGAAGCTGCTCGCGGCGCAGATGAACGTCGACCAGATGCGAGACTATATCAACGCCGACAGCCTCGCATTCGTGTCGATCGAAGGGCTGTACAGAGCGCTCGGCCAGGAGAGGAACGCCGGCCAACCCCAGCGCTGCGATGCCTGCTTCACCGGCGCCTATCCGACGACGCTGACCGATGTGTCGGACAAGGAAAAGGGCGCGCCTTTGTCTTTGGTGGCGAGCCGCTAGCCGCTAGAGGCGGCGTCCATGATCGATTCGAAGCCATTTGAAGGAAAGCTGGCGCTCGTGACAGGCGCGTCGCGCGGCATTGGCGCGGCCACCGCCGAAGCCCTCGCGCAAGCAGGCGCTCATCTGATCCTTGTGGCGCGAACAGCCAGCGCGCTCGAAGAGATTGAAGAGCGGATACATTCTGGGGGGGGAAGCGCGACGATCGCTCCCCTCGACCTGACCGAGGGTGAGAGTATCGGCAAGCTGGCTACAGCGGTCGCGGAGCGGTGGGAGAAGCTCGACATTCTCGTGCTCAATGCGGCGATGCTGGGCTCTCTGACGCCGGTGCAGGACATCGACCCCAAAGAATATTCGCGGCTGCTCAGCATCAACCTGCTCGCCAACCAGGCGATGATCGCGGCGTTCGACCCGCTCCTGAAGCGCGCGGATAGGGCCGATATCGTCGCGCTGACCTCGTCGGTCGGCGGCGAGCCGCGCGCGTTCTGGGGCGCCTATGGCTCGTCGAAGGCGGCGCTCGAGGCGTTGCTTGGCGCCTATGCGGACGAGACGGAATATACCGGGCGCGTTCGCGTTCACATCGTCGATCCGGGCGCGACCCGTACGCGAATGCGCGCTCTTGCCTACCCGGGCGAGGAGCCGGAAACCGTCAAGGCTCCCGACGTCGTGGCGAAGGCGATCGTCGATCGGCTAGTCGCCGATGCACCGACCGGAAAGAAGATCCGCGTCGAAGCGTAAATTACGGGGAACCTGATTGCGGCAATCGTCATCAAACCTCTCGTACCAACCGGGAGGACGTCAGATGATACGCACTGCTTTATTCATGGCCGCCGGCGCGATGGTCGCAATTGGCGCACCCGCACTGGCCGCAGGACCGACCGATCCCCAGATCGCGCACATCGCCTACACTGCCGGCAATCTCGACATTGCCGCTGCCAAGCAGGCGCTGAAGATGTCGCACAATGCCGCCGTCCGTGACTTTGCGCAGGAAATGGTGCGCGATCATACGGCCGTGAACCAGAAGGCGCTTGCGCTGGTGAAGAAGCTGCACGTTACGCCCGAAGCCAACCCGACGAGCGCCGGCCTCACCAAGGCGGCCAATGCGGAAATGGCCAAGCTCAGCAAGCTCAAGGGCGGTGCCTTCGACCGCGAATATGTGAACAACGAGGTCGCCTACCACAAGACGGTGAACGGTGCGCTCGCTTCGACGCTCATCCCGTCGGCGCACAATGCCGAGCTCAAGTCGCTGCTCCAGACCGGCCTCACCTTGTTCAAGGAACACCAGGCCCACGCCGAGATGCTCGCGGCGAAGCTGAAATGATCCGCGTGCCGCGGCACTGCCCCCTGTATGCCGCGGTTGCGGGCGCGCTGCTGTCGATGCTTTCCGCACCGGCAGCAGCCGCCACGCACGTGGTCGTCATCGATCAGATGAAATATGCGCCCGTCCCGCCGTTGAAGGTTGGCGACGTCGTGACCTTCGTGAACAAGGACCTGTTTCGCCACACGGTGACGGCATCGAACAACAGCTTCAACCTGGATCTCATGCCGGGCGCTAGCGGAAGCCTGCGCATCAATTCGGCCGGGCATGCAGCCATTTATTGCAAGTATCACCCTGGCATGCGCGGGACTATGATCGCCAAATGAGCGCTCGTCACAACCTCCTGCTCGATTACGCCGGCATGGCGGATGTCGAGCTCGCCCATTGCTGCGCAGCCGGCGACGTGGAAGCGGTCCGCCATCTGGTCACCTCCAACAATCAGCGGTTGTTCCGCGCAGCCTGGAGCATCCTCAAGAACCGCCAGGAGGCGGAGGATGTGCTGCAATCCGCTTACGCCAAGGCATTGGCGGCGATTGGGCGGTTCGAAGGGCGGTCGTCGCTGACGACCTGGCTGACACGTATTGCCATCAACGAGGCGCTCGCCCGCAGACGGGTCCAGGAACGGCGGCGCAAGTATCTCGAAGCGGAGGGCGTACAGGTGCTCGAGACGTATCGTGAGCAGCTGGCGAAAGGGTCTCAGGCGCCAAGCCCGGAAGCCGAGGCCGCGCGCGAACAGCTACGTGGAATCCTCGAACATGCGATCGCGGACCTGCCGGAGAACTTCCGCACGGTGTTCGTGCTCCACGAGATCGAAGGCGTCTCGGTCGAGGATGCCGCCCAGGCGCTGGAAATTCCCACAGGGACTGTGAAGACGCGGCTCATGCGGGCGCGACGCAAGCTGCAACAGGCGCTTGCTCCGGAGGTCAGGACCGCGTTGACGGGAACCTTCCCCTTCGCGGGCCTCGACTGCGCGCGGCTGACAGCGCGGGTCCTCGCCGATTTCATCCGTGCTCGTACGGATTGTGCGGGGACTGACGAATCCAGCGCGTAGTGATCCACTTCTCGCCGCTCGTTACGACCTCACCGGCGTGGAGCATCCGTCGGTCGGGGCGACCGTCAGCGCTTACATTGACAAAAATGAGAACGTCTCCCGCTCCGCCGCGGACTGAGATTCCGAGTTCGGGAAACGTCGTCGCGCCGCCCTCATAATCGCCGTTCAGATAGCAAATGGCGGTTCGATCGCGCTGGTTAGTCAGCCCGGGCAGAGCGTCGAAATGCGGCCGATATTCCTCCCCCGGCACGTAACGGATGACATAGAGCGCCTCGCGCTGGTCGACCGTCGTGCCGGTCGCGGCGGCAAGCCGGCGATTGAGCGCTTGGATGACGAGGTCTTCGTCGTGCGGGAGAAGCGCTGCGCCTTCCGATTTGCGAATGGGGTCCGCCTTGCCGCGGTCGACCCCCGGCGCATAGACGAACGACGGTTTGAGCGCTGGAGCTGCGAGGCTTCGAATATATGCACATTCCGCCGGCGACAGCAGGTCGCGGACCAGCTCGATCCGCGGATTGTCCGAGAGGCGCTCCCGAGGCGCTGCCGCAGCTTCCGCGTCACCAATCATTTGCGGAAGCAGCGCAAGTTGCGCGGCCGCAAGCGGGTCGCGACCGGCAATGCCTTGCAGCAATGTGATCGCGCGCTCTGGATCTGCGGGGGAGCCCAGTCCGCCGGCGATCATGTTCGCGATCATCCGTACCGCGTGGGTGTTACCCTTGTCCGCGGCAGCTTGCAGGTGCTTGAGAGCGCGGAGCGGGTCGCGCGGCCTGTCGCTCGCATAGAGATACCAATGGGCAACGATCAGGTTCGCTTCGGCGTCGCCTTGCGCGGCCTTGCCCTCGACGAACGCAATTCCTTCTTCCGGGCGGCCGGATCGCCGAGCGATCTCCTTCGCTTCGTCGAGCAGGGCCAAGGACGAGCTCAGGCCTTGACCAGCGTGATCTGCGCGACATCGATCGCGCCGCCGCGAAAGCCGCCTTCGCAATACATGAGATAATAGCGCCACAGGTCATGGAAGCGCTCGCCGAACCCCTTGAGCGCGCCGCGGGTGACCGCATCGTTGTAGCGCTCGCGCCAGCGCTTGAGCGTCTCGGCATAATCGAGGGGGAATGCCTCCCTCTCCTGCCACGACAGGCCCCGTTGCCGAGCGAGCGCTTCGAACCTTCGCTCGTCGAGCAGGCAGCCGCCGGGAAAGATGTAGGTTTGGATGAAGTCGGCATTGTGCGCATAGCGGTCGAACAACTCGTCCCGGATGCTGATGAACTGGAGCGCCGCCCGGCCGCCGAACTTGAGGTTGCGCGATATGCTGTCGAGGTAGGTTCCCCACCAGCGCTGGCCGACCGCCTCCACCATTTCGACGGAAGCGACGGCATCGAACTGCTCGGCCGTGTCGCGATAATCCTGCAGCCGGACCTCAATCTGATTGGTAAGGCCGGCGTCGGCGATCTTTCGTTCGGCCCATATTTGTTGCTCGGTCGAGAGGGTCAGGGCGACGACCTCGGCGCCGCGCTTGGCAGCCTCCACCGCCAGCGTGCCCCAGCCGCAACCGATTTCGAGCAGGCGCTGTCCTGGCTGAAGATCGAGGCGGTCGAGGAGCGTCCGGACCTTCCTGAGCTGAGCATGCTCGAGACTGTCGCTGGAGCTTTCAAAACGGGCCGAGCTGTACGTCATGGTCGGATCGAGCCACGCGCAATAGAAATCATTGCCCAGGTCATAATGTGCCGCGATATTCTGCCGTGCTCGGCCCGGCGCATTGTCGCGCAGGCGATGCGCGACTGCATTCACCCAGCGAAACAGGCCTTTCGCCCGGCCGACCTCGCCCAGCGCAACGGCGTTCGCGGAGAATAATTCGAACAGCTTCACCGGGTCGGGGCTCGACCATTCACCGAGGGTCCACGCCTTGTACCAGCCGACCGAGCCGGACGTCGCGAGTCGGATCAATGCCATCCAGCTCGACAAGCGAACGATCGCTCGTGGTCCTTTCGAATGGAAGCCGAGGCGCCGCTTCGAGCCGTTCGGGAGGGTCGCTTCGATCCCGCCGAGCTGCAGCCTGCGATGGATTTCGTCGAGGACTCGGTCGATCGCCGGAGCAGTGACGCGCGCCATCAAGCTGCCGCCGGTCGCGAAACCACGGTCCGCGTGCACCAGGTGCTCGCCGCGCGTGCTCATGACGGGCGAGTTATGAATTCGAACCGGAATTGTCGAGCGGGATCAGGAACGGTCCGTTTCGCGCGACGCTCGTCTGGTCGTAGAAGCGCTGATCGGTGAGATAGGCGCGGCCGTCCTGTTCGACGACCATCGGCATGCGCGACCAGAAGAGGAACGCGCGGACGTGCCGGTCGCGGATTGCGGCGGCCTTGAGGCGCGGATCGTCGAGGTGAAGCGGAAACAGCTCCGGATCGAGGCGCGCATGGTTCAGCCCTCCGAGCAGGTCATAATCGCCCGCGCCCCCGACGAGGTCACCGCGCCATTGCACACGGCGCTTCCAGAATTCGAGCGGTACTTCCCCGGCGACGATCATTCGCGGCGGGGCCACGCGCTCGACCAGCGGGCGCGTCAGCGCGACGGCTCGCGCCGAGATCGCGCTGTTGAGGCCGATGTAAAGCAGCATCGCGGTGAACGCCCATGCCGCCGGCCGACACCAGTCACTCCCTCGCCGCTCGGCGCGCCACGACAGTTCCAGGCCGAGGATCAGCAAGAGCCAGATCCACGGATCGACGATGAACAAGGTGTCGGCGTAGAACCATCGATGCGAAAACGGCTCGAGCACCCGCGTCCCATAAGTGTTCATCAGGTCGAGCAACGGGTGGCTGAGCACGCCGAGAAAGCAGGCGAGGAGCAGGCCCCCGAGCTTGAGCGGACGTTCCTTGCCTGGACGCAACCTTTCCCAAAGCCAAACTATTCCAACCGCCAAGAAAGGCATGGTGACGAGACCGCCGATGCCGTGCGTGAATCCGCGATGGGCCGCGATCGGCTCGCATCCGGCGCCGCGCGCGACGAAGCTGTCGATGTCGGGCAGGTTCGCGGCGATGATCAGCGCGGGCATTGCGCGGGGACTGAGGCGCTTCAGGCCCATGCGGCCCATCACCGCACCAACGAGGCTGTGGGTGAGGTTGTCCACCTACGAAGCGCAGATCAAATCTGGTGCGGCTCCTTTTCGACCTGCCAAGTCTGGCCCTTGGCGACGAGGGCCTGGAGATCGGGGCTCTTGCCGGATGCGGCGGCCTGGTTCTGTTCGATGACCGCGCTTTCGAAAGTCGCTCTCGGATCCTCGTAAATCACGCCGAGCGCGATGGGATAATCGTCCTGCGGCATCAGGATCAGCATCGCGGCCAGCTGCCGGTTGGTGGGATCGTGGAT
>DATCJM010000237.1:0-2078 GCA_036562805.1 Sphingomicrobium sp. | reverse complement strand
GCCCCTTGGTGCTCGCCCACTGCTGGACGATCAGATCCGGGTTGGCAGGGTCGGCGAAGGTCAGCCAGGAAAGGATGCAGCCGGCCTGATCAGGCACGGTGCAGGCGGGGAGGCCGAGCGCCGGCAGGTCGCTCGCCGTGTCGAGGGGCCAGCCGACGACATAAGCGGCGACGATGCGCTTCGCGATCGGCTGGCCGGCGACTTTCTCGCGCAGCAGACGTTCGAGGTGCAGCGCACCCTGGCTGTGCCCGGCGAGGATGATTGGCCGGTCGCCGGCCTCGCGGACGAACTCATCGAATGCGGCCGCGACGTCGCCATAGGCAAAGTCCAGCGCTTCCTCGGCATCGGCACTGTCGAGCAGGAAGGCGCCGAACGCCGCCTGCCGGTAATAAGGCGCCCAGATCTCGCCGGCGCCGTTGAACGCGCTCGCCTGGCTCTGGACGAACAGGTTCGTGCGGAAAGCGGTGTCGCCGCCGGCCTGGAGCGGCGCATTCCAGCGGTCGTTTTCGAGATAGGTGGTCGGATGGATATAGAAGACGGCCGCCTTGCCGATCGTCGGGTCCTGGACACCGTCCGGAAGCCATAGCGCCGGATCGTCCGTCATGCGCGGGCGCGCGATCCAGCTCGATGCCTTTGTGTAGTCCGGACCGCCGCCGGCCTCGGCCGCTTCGAAATGGCCTTTGGGCGTCGCTTCCTTGAGCAGCACGCTGCCGCCCCACTGGTAGACGGCGAACGCGCCGGCGACGACGATCAGCGTCAGGATGAAAATCACGAACAGGAATCGCCGAGCGCACATTGGCCGGGCGGTTAGGGGAGGCGCTTGTAACGGGCAAGGCGACCGGGGACGGCCATTTCTATCGGCCGAGCGTTATGGCTAGTCTGAGATAAGTCTGAAAGGGGCGAGTGATGAGGCGTTTCATCCTGGCTGCGGCAGCCGCTGCCATTCCGCTGCTCGGCGGCTGCGTTCCAATGATGGCCATGAGCGCCGCTCAGATGGTCGGGCAGGCGGCGGCCGGTACGCCCAAGGACAATGAACAGCTGCAGCCCGACGCGCGCCAGGCGTGCACCGCCACGGCGGCGCAATATGGCACCGTGACCGTGATCGACGTCGAGCAGCACAAGATCAACCAGATCATTGTCTGGGGAACGGTCGGCGACGGCGCGCAGAAGCGCTCGTTCGAATGCGACTACGGAACGAAGATCACCGCCTTCAAATTGCGCGAGATTCGTCCGGAGCAATGAGCCGCTTCCGCCGTCGTTGACCCGTTGCAGATGGGCGTTCTTGTGCTAGCTTCCGCTCGGGGAGCGGGTAGCGTCATGTTCACTGCGTATCTTCTGCTGACAGCATGGGCATTTGCCTCATCCGCTGCCGTCGACCCTCCGCCGCAAGGGTCTCCCAAATCCGAAACAGTTACCGGGTCACGCCTGCCGGTCGCCGCGGGGGATTTGCCGTTCACGAACTCGCTGCCCGGCAGGATATTCAGCGCGCCAATCAGTGATTCCGATCGGGAAAGCTACTCGGTGGCGGAGAAGTTCGGGGCCTGTCTGGTCAAAGCAGACCCGTCGAGCAGCATGGCCTTCGTGATGGCTGCTCCAGGTTCCGGCGCGAGTCAGGTTGCACGGCAAAAGTTGAAGCCGTTCATGGAGCGTTGCTTCACCACCTCCGTCGATCAATTCATCGTCGGCGAGATAAGCATGACGATTCAACCGACCATGGCGCGAGGAGTTATTGCCGAAGCGCTTTATCGGCTGCAATTCGCCGATCGGCCCCAGCCGACGCAGCACATTTCAATCACGGTCCCTGCATCAGAACGCGACGAGGCGATTGTCTACGAATTCGCCCAGTGCGTGACGGATGCCAATCCGGCGTCCGTGCGCGCGCTGATCTTGAGCAAGGTCAGCTCACATGAGGAGCAATCAGCGATTTCCGCGCTGATGCCATCGCTTTCACCATGCTTGTACAAGGGACAGACGCTGAAAACAGACAGGCTTGCGTTCCGAGCTAGGCTTGCCGAATCCCTCTATCGCTGGTCGGTTTCGGCAGGACAGAGCGTCGCCGCGGCAGAACAGCCTTAGAT
>DATCJM010000231.1:0-6145 GCA_036562805.1 Sphingomicrobium sp. | reverse complement strand
ACGCGGCCTTGCTTGGGCAGCTTGTCCGGGTTCGGCATCAGCCTGCCGGTCTTCAGGTCCACGCCGGTATAGGCGTTCACATAGCCGTAGGGCGTCGCGTTCAGCACCTGCCCCGTCCGGCGGTCCATAACATAGAAGAATCCGTCGCGGCCGGGCCGGAATAGCACGGGGCGGCGGCCGTTGCCCCAAGGAATGTCGGCGAGGATGACCTCATTGATGTCGTCGTGATCGAACAGGTCGTGCGGCGCTGTCTGGTAGAACCACGCGGCTTTGCCCGTGTCGACATCGCGCGCGAAGATCCCCGCCGACCATTTATTGTCCCCCGGCCGCTGATTCGGATTCCACGGCCCCGGGTTCGAGGTTCCGTAGAAGATCATCTTCGTTTCCGGATCGTAGCTGATCCAGCCCCAGACGGTCGCGCCACCGATCTTCCACTGGTCAGGCGCCCAGCTGCTGACGCCGAGATCCTTGCCTCGATCCATCGCATAAAAAGGATGGAAGCCGGGGCCGATCAGGACATCCTTGTCCGGCCCGGTGTTGAAGGCCTTCCACACGATGTGGCCGCTGCCTTCATCGAGCGCGGCGATCCATCCGCGAACGCCCATTTCGCCGCCGGAATCGCCGACCAGCACTTTGCCGTTGGCGACGAGCGGAGCCATGGTGATGGTCTCGCCCTTCTGGATATCCCCGAGCTGCGTTCGCCACGCCATCTGGCCGCTGTTCGCGTCCACGGCGAATGTCTGCCCGTCCAGCGTGTTGAAGAAGATCTTGCCATTGTCGTAGACCGCGCCGCGGTTGACGACGTCGCAGCAGGCGACGCCTTGCGACGCCGCCGCCGGCTTCGGCTTGAACACCCATTTCGTCGGCGCACCGGGCTTCGTGAGGTCGAGTGCGTAGACATAGTTCGGAAATGGCGTGATGACGTACATCGTGCCGTTGACGACAAGAGGGGGCGCCTCGAAGCCCTTGTTCGTCCCGGTCGAGAAGGTGAACGCGAGCGAGAGCTTCCCGATGTTGGCCGGCGTGATCTGGTTCAGCGCCGAGAAGCGCGTCGCCGCGTAATCTTTGCCGGGCATCGACCAATTGCCGTCGTCGGCCGGCGATGCGGCCGCGGGCGGCAAGGCGTGCGGGCCGCCGGCTAGCGGCGCATAATGTTGCGGGCCGACGGAACGCGCGGTGGGAGTTTTGTTGCAGGCGGCGAGGCCGGCCGCAGCGGCGATGATGCCGAACGTTGTAACTGCGGTTCCTACTCGCCGCATTACGCCCCCTTGTTTCACGCGGGAACGTCCAGGATGACGCGGGAGGTTCACGCGGGCGGATTAATTCGCGGGCGCCGTTGCGAGTTCCAACCGTTCAACAAAAAATCATTGTCGGTAAGCGGACATTGAGTCGCAAAAAACAGCCGTTCCTAACCTCCATCAGCATTGTGAACTGCCACAGCCGGACAGCGTTACCCTGTAGCCAAACGGCGTTGGGAGATTTGAGATGGCAACGAACAGAAGCGGACGGTCGAAGCGCGGCTTCGCGGCAATGGATCCGGCAAAGCAACGCGAAATCGCAAGCAAGGGTGGCAAGGCCAGCCACGGCGGCGGTCGCAAGAGCAACTCCAGCCGCTGAACTCTGACTTGCGTGGCGAATGAGCGTCGGCCGTTCGGCCGGCGCTTTTTCTTTGTCGAATTCGGCCGCGAAACAGTGCGGCGGCGACCGCGTTTGACTGCTGGTGGCCTACCGTACCGACATCGACAATCGCGATCGCAGCGGCGCGGTCCTCGCCGTCATCGCGATCCACGTCGGCCTGTTGTTCATGCTGCTGAACCTGTCGGGCGCGATGGATACGCCACAAGCCCAAAGCGTGCTGCGCATTTTCGATCTCGCCCAGCCGCCGCCGCCGCCGCCTCCCCCGCCGCCGCCCCAAGTGACGCCCCGGCAGAAACCCAAGGAAAAGGAAGCCGCCTCGGCGCCGGCCAACATTCGGAGCCAAGCGACTCCCGTCCAGGCGCCCAAACCGAAGGTCGTCGTTCCACCCGTGCCGCAGATCGCCGCCAGCGCGACGCCGCGACAGGGGACGGCGCCGACGCAAGGGGCATCCGACGTTGCCGGTCCGGGCACTGGCGCCGGCGGAACTGGAAACGGCAACGGCAGCGGCAATGGCGGGAACGGCAACGGTGGCGGCGGCGACGGCGGAGTGGCCGAACCTCCGCATCTCGTCACGCCGGTGCTGACCGGCCGCGACTTCCCGCGCGACACGCTGAGCGAATGGCCGCCCGGCGCGACGATCTTCCTGAGGTTGCGCGTCGATCCGCGAGGCTATGTGACGGAATGTGCGGTCGACCGCGGTTCCGGCGTCCCGTCGATCGATTCGACAATCTGCAACCTTGCCCACGACCGGCTTCGCTTCCGCCCTGCCGTCAATCGAAGCGGGCAGGCGGTTGCAGGATGGTTCGGATACGCGCAACGAGCGCCGCGATAACTGCCAAGGGAATCACATGATCGAAGCAGAATGGTGGGACTATGACTCACTCGACGAACTCGCCGACGCAGTCGCAGGCGACGTCGCATTCATCGTCGAAAGCGCCGTCGATGCGCGCGATGCATCGCTCATCGCCGTTCCTGGCGGGAAAACCGGCGCGGCGATCTACGGCCGGCTCGCGAAACAGAAGCTCCCGTGGAAAAAGGTGACCATCATTCCGACCGACGATCGGCTTGTCGCAGTGGACAGCGAGCTTTCCAACGTGCGCGAGATCGCCCGGGCCTTCCTGCCGCTTGGGGCGCGCGTGGTTCCACTGACTAGCGAAGCGGCGAGCGACTATCGGGCCGCCGGCAACGCTGCGGACGCGCGGCTCCAGGACCTTCCGTGGCCGCCGGACCTCGTCTGGCTTGGAATGGGCACGGACGGCCATACCGCATCGATCTTTCCGGGACCGGACATGCAGTCAGCGCTCGACGCCCCGAAGGCGCGGCGCGCGATCGGCGTGCTTCCCGATGCGGACGAGGGCCCGCGGGTGACGCTGACGCGGGCCGCGATTCTTTCTGCGCGGACGATTCTCGTGACGATCACCGGGCAAGAGAAGCGGGAGCTTCTAGAGCAGGCCATTGCCGACGGTCAGAGCTCGAAATTGCCGATCGGACGCGTGCTTGCCGAAGTCGACCAGCCGATCGACATCCACTGGTGCCCCTAGATTTCCTCGAGCCGTCGGCCTGCCGTTTCCTTCAGGAATAGCAGCGATACGACGACGGATATTCCGGTGAAGATCACGGAATACCAGAGCCCTGCGTAGATATCGCCGGTGATGGCGACGATGGCGAAGCTGGTAACGGGCAAGAAGCCGCCGACCCACCCCGTGCCGACGTGGTACGGGAACGACATTGCCGTGTAGCGGATCCGTGTCGGGAACATCTCGACTAGCGCCGCCGCTTGGGGTCCGTAGAGCGCCGTGGCCGCGACGACGAACGCGAGCAGGATGACGATCAGCAAGGTCATGTTCGCCTGCCCGGGCTCCGCGCTTTTCGGGTAGCCGGCCGCGAGCAGCTCTGTCCCAAGTGCGTCGGCTGTCTTCGACTTCAGAATCTTGAGATCGCTCCCGCTCAAGCCATCGCCGCTTTGGACCGGTATGACTTCCGTCCCGATCACGACCCGGGTGCTTCCATCCGTCGATGTGCGGCTAGTGAACGAAATTCCCTTCGTGACGAGGGTCGACTTCGCGATGTCGCACGCGCTCGTGAATTTCGCGGTGCCCACCGGATCAAACTGCACCGAGCAAGTCCGGGGATCCGTCACCACGATGACCGGCGTGCTCTGCTGGGCCTCGACCAGCGCGGGGTTGGCGGCCCCCGCGATCCAGTGCGATGCCGGGAAATAGAGGACGAGCGCGAGCAGCATCCCGCCGACCATCACGAACTTGCGGCCGACGCGATCGCTCAGCCAGCCGAAGAAGACGTAAAGCGGCGCGCTCACGACCGTCATGACGATCAGCAGCAGGTCCTTGGTTTCCGCCGGGACGCCCAGCGACTTTTCCAGGAACACCTGAAGGTAGAAGAAGGTGAAGTACCACACCGCGCCCTGCGCGCACATGATTCCGAAGAAGGCGATCAGCACCTTCTTGACGCTCCGCCACCTCGCGAAAGATTCGCGCAGCGGCGTTCGCGTGACCTCGCCTTCCTCCTGAAGCTTCGCAAAATGCGGGCTCTCGGCGAGCTTTGCGCGCATCCAGACGGAGACTGCGAGCAGCACCGCCGAAACGAGGAACGGGATGCGCCAGCCCCACGCCGCGAAGGCATCATCGCCAATGGCATTGCGCGTTGCGACGATGACCAGCAGCGCCGCGAGCAGACCAAACGAGGCTGACGACTGGATCCAGCCGGTCGATGCGCCGCGCTTTGCGTTCGGCGCATGCTCGGCGACATAGATTGCCGCGCCGCCATATTCGCCGCCGAGCGCAACGCCCTGCAGGATGCGAAGAAGGATGAGCAATGTGGGGGCGAGGGTTCCCGCCTGCACATAAGTGGGAAGGAAGCCGATCAGAAAGGTCGACAGGCCCATCAGGCTGACCGTGATGAGGAAGGCGCCCTTCCGTCCGAGCCGATCGCCGACGACTCCGAAGATCAACGCACCGAGTGGCCGGAAGGCGAATCCCGCCGCGAATAATGCCAGCGCCGCAATCAATGCCGGCGTGGGGTCTAGCCCCGCGAAGAACACTTTCGAGATGACCGGCGCCAGGCTTCCGAAGATGAAGAAGTCGTACCACTCGAACGCCGTGCCGGTCGAAGAGGCGATGACGACGCGCGCCATCGACCAGGGCTTGCGATCCTCATCCTCGACAATGGTCGCCATGGCATTTTCCCCCTTGGTTCGAGGGATAGCGGCGGGTGCCCGCTGCGCAAGCGCCCGCGCCATCCCTGAAAAAGATTTCAGCCGCCGGGAATAAGCGCGGCGTGGGCCGGGTCATTGCCATCGAACGCTGACGCAAAGGACGATCGATGCTGGACGACCATGACGGTGACCGCCGCGGATTCTTGAAATGCATGGCATGGGCGGGGACGGGCGCGCTGTTCGCCTTCAACGGCGGCATCGGCAGCTCGATCGCGCTCGACAGAGCCATCGCCGCCCCGGCGCCCCGCGGCGGCACGAAGCCATTCACCTTCGTCCAGCTGAGCGACAGCCACATCGGTTTCAACAAGCCGCCGAACGCCGACGCGCGCGCCACCTTCCGCGAAGCGATCGCGAAGGTGAAGGCGCTCCCGAACCGTCCCGACTTCATCATCCACACCGGCGACGTTTGCCAGCTCTCGCGCGATGACGAGTTCGACGACGCAGAGCAGATGCTGAAGGATACGGGCCTGCCGGTGTTCTTCGTGCCCGGCGAGCACGACATGCTCGATCCCGACGGCGGCAAGGCCTTCCTCAACCGCTTCGGCAAGGGGACGAAGGGCGCCGGGTGGTACAGCTTCGATCATCGCGGCGTGCACTTCGTCGCGCTCGTCAACGTCGCCGACCTGAAGCCGGGAGGGATGGGCAACCTCGGCTCCGAGCAGCTCAAGTGGTTGCGCGCCGATCTTGCCGGCCGACCCTCATCGACGCCGATCGTGGTCTTCGCGCACATCCCGCTGTGGACCGTCTATGCCGATTGGGGCTGGGGCACCGATGATGCCGCAGAAGCTCTGAGGCTGCTGGCGCGCTTCGGCTCCGTCACCGTTCTCAATGGCCACATTCACCAGATCACGCAGAAGGTCGAAGGGCGGGTGGCGTTCCACACCGCGCGCTCGACGGCGTTTCCGCAGCCGGCGCCCGGCGCCGCTCCATCGCCGGGGCCTCTGAAGGTGCCGCCGGAGCAGCTGCACTCGATGCTCGGCATCACCGACGCGACCTTCGTGCGCGGCAATCAGCCGATCGCGCTCATCGATTCAACCCTAACCGCCTGACCCGCAGGAGATAGCATGACTCGCGCATTCAAGACGCTAACGTTCCAGCTTGCCGTTCTCGCGAGCGGCGGCCTGATGATGACCACGGTTGCGACGATGACGCACGCTGCGGCGCCGGCCGCGGCCGCCGTCCAGATCGATAATTTCACCTTCAACGCGATGACGGTGACGGTGAAACCCGGAACGACGGTCACCTGGACCAACCAGGACGACATCCCGCACACCG
>DATCJM010000018.1:0-11253 GCA_036562805.1 Sphingomicrobium sp. | reverse complement strand
CGGCGCTCCAGGCGAGTGAGCGAACCGGGCTTCTCCACTGCCGGCTCGGGGGCGACCGCGTAATCCTCGGCGGTCATTGCCAGACCGTGATCGTCGGCCAGTTCCAGCTATGAGCCTGATCGCCTTCCTCGCCCTCGCCGCCGCCAGCCCGCAGACGGACCGAACGACGATCCTCGGCGTGATCCACAGGATGGAAGATGCATGGAACCGCGGGGACTTCCGCGGCTACATGGCGGGCTTCAAGAACCCCGACGTGGTGTTCGTGTCGGGCGGCAAGTTCCAGGACGGTTGGCAGGGCACGCTCGACCATTACATCCGCGATTATGGCGGCTCGGCCGAGCGGCGCGGCCAGCTCCACTTCTACAACATGAAGGTCGACGTGCTCTCGCCCAATGCGGCGATGCTGATCGGGCAGTATCGCCTGGTCCGCGGCACGCGCGTGACCGAGGGCGTCAACACCCGCCTGTTCAAGAAATTCCACGGCCACTGGCTCATCACCATGAACCACGTCTCGGCCTACGACGTGACTCCTAGCGCGACCGCGCCAGAAGCGCACTGAGGTCGGCTTTCCAGAACTTCGCCCAGGTGTGGGTTCCGTGGCCGTGCGTGTCGACGCTCTCCGGGATCAGACGGAAACGCGCAGTTTTGCTCATCTGCTTGAGCGCCTCCTGAGCCACCGGCAGGTTGCGCGGGTTGATGAAGTCGTCGGCGGAATTGATCCACGTCAGCGGCGCCTTGATCTTCCCGAGCTGCGGCCACGGATTGTAGTTCCGCGAGCTGTCGAACTGATAGATGGTGTCGTTGGCATCCATGTCGGACAGCTCGCGCGCAACAGCCTGCTGGGCAAAAGCGCTCGAAGCCTGCCGCGTCGGATAGGTTTTCTGGAGGTAGAGCGGAGCGCCTCCTGCGATCACCAGGATTGACGCGGCGGTTCTAAGTCCCTGCTCCGGCTCACGGCGATAATTGCCGCCGCTCCAGGCCGGGTCCTTTTCGATCCCGTCGATCACCATCTGCCGCCAAGCGCGGTTCAATCCCGCGATCTCGATCGGCTCGCACGCGAGCGGCATCAGGGCGCTTTCGAAGTCCGGGTACATCTCGCCCCACATGAAGCTCATCATGCAGCCCATCGACGTGCCCATGATCAGCCGCATGTGCGTGATCCCGAGCCCTTCAGTAAGCATCCGGTGTTGCGCCTGGATCATGTCGGCATAGTCGTATTTCGGGAATCTCATCCGAAGTCCGTCCGACGGCTTCGATGACTTCCCGTGGCCGATATTGTCGGGAAGGATGATCCAGTACTTTTGGATGTCGAGCGGCTGCCCCGGCCCGTACAGTTCGTCGGCGAATTGCGGCCGAAGGAACTGATGACCGTCGCCGCCAGTGCCGTGAAGCACCATCACCGCATTGTCGATCTGCCCGGCGGCGTTGCGGTGCGGCGCCCCGAGCGTGGTGTAATGCATCCGAACCTCGGGCAGGCTCTCACCATCGCCGAAGCGGAAATCCTTCAGCACCACGTCGCCTTCGTGCGTCGGCCACGTCTTGGCAGGCGGCGTAGCGGCCTGGGCGGCGAGTGCAGCGAGGAAGGCAAGCATCACATCATCCCCTCAGTTTCTCTTCCAGCGCGTCGAGCTACGGCAGTGGGTTCGGCAGCATCATCGCGCGCGCTTCAGCTAGCGTCATCCAGCGCGCTTCGGCAACTTCGGGAATGCAGAGCTGAGCTCTTAGAGTTCCTTTACCGACACGGCTTAGGGTGTGGGCGATGCTCACTTCTACGATAATCGCGCTCATGCTGGCCGCGACAGTCCCGTCGACCTTGGAGGATCGCGGCGACGCAGCTGCGGAGGCCTATGTCCAGTGCCTCTTCTCGGTCGTCCGGCAGTCGAGCGCCGTCCATCTCTCCCAATCCGCGTTCGAGCAACGGCTCGCGGGATCCTGCCTACGTGAGGAAAGCGCGTACCGCACGGTCGCGATGAGCATCCTAAAGGCGCGCGGAGAAAGCGGGCTCGCGCAGTTGATCGACGTGCGTACCCGCGAGACCCGGAAGGCCATGATCGACGATTACCGCGCACTGCCCGAGAAGCAGCGCCTGTTCGAACAGCTCAACGCGTTGTGCGCCGGCAATTCCGAAGCCTGCCGACAGTAGGCTCAGCCGCGCAATCTCTCTTCGAGCGCGTCGAGCAAAGGCAGCTGGCTCGGCAGCATCATCGCGCGCGCTTCAGCAAGCGTCATCCAGCGCGCTTCGGCAACTTCGGGATGCCGCTGCAGCTGGCCGCTTTTGGGCGGCCATTCGACCTCGAAGTCGTTCGACTTGACCGCCGCAGCGTCGAGGTCGCCTTCAGCCGCAAATGCTTCGACGTGCTTGCCGCCCGATTGCCGGATCCGGCGCAGCGGAAAAGGCGCCGATCCGAGCGTCGTTCCCGTCTCCTCTTCAAACTCGCGCAACGCCGCCTGGGCGGGCGTCTCGCCCTCTTCGACTGCGCCCTTGGGAATCATCCACGCGCCGACATCCTTATTGCGCCAGAACGGCCCGCCGGGCTTGATCAGCAGGACCTCGGTCTTTCCGTCGCGCTCGCGGAAAAGGAGGATGCCGGCGCTGAGCGGCGGCGGCATGTTTCAACCGGCGGGGGTAACGCTGTGCAACGCCAGCCTGAAGCGGAGCACGCTATTGCCGGGGATGGGCCCCTTGTCCTCGGAGCCGTAGCCGAGCTGCGGCGGGACCCACACGATCCACTCGTCGCCCGGACGCATCAGCTCCAGCGCTTCGGTGAAGCCGAGAACGAAATCGCCGACCTTGCCGGTGAGCGGCTCGTGCCGCTCGTAGCTGCTGTCGATGACCTGCCCGTTGAGCAGCTTCACTTCATAATCGAAGGTCGCCGTGTCCTGGGCCGTCGGGTGCGGCCCCGTCGCGGGTCCGGATTTGACGACGTAATATTCGAGTCCGCTCGCCGTCGTGACGACGCCCTTCGCGACGCCATTCTGGGCGAGGAAGTCTGGTCCGGCAGCAGTCTGGGGCACAGTTGCAGGCTCAGCGGCGCTCGCCGGAAAGGGTGCGACGACCAAGGCGGCGACGATGAATGGCAGGAAACGAGTCATTGCGATGGTCTAGCGGCTCAAACGCGATTGACCAGCCTCGCTCAGGCGGCCGCCACGGCGAGATCTGCCGCTTCCGTCGCTGCGATCGAGCCGCCGCCGAGCAGACGGGTCCCGTCATACAGCACAGCGGCCTGTCCCGGCGCCACGCCATATTCCGGTGAACGGAAGCGGACCCACTCGCCGTCGCGGATTGCTGGAACGGCAGGCGCGAGCGAGCGCACTTTCACGGTGACGTCGCGCTGCTCCTCGCCGACCCAGTTCCACTCGGCGACACGCATCGCGTGGACGGCGAGCGCCCGGCGCGGCCCGACCACGATCCGCGCCTCGTCCGGTTCGATCCCGACGACGTAGAGCGGCTCCTTCTGGCCGCCGATCTCGATCCCGCGGCGCTGGCCGACCGTGAAGTGGACCACGCCTCGGTGGCTGCCGAGCACGCGGCCGTCGAGATCGACGATCTCGCCCGGCGCTTCCGTTTCGGGGCGCAGGCGCTTGACCAGGTTCGCGTAATCGCCATCCGGCACGAAGCAGATGTCCTGGCTGTCCGGCTTCGCGGCCACGGCGAGACCAAGCTCGGCGGCGATGCGGCGGACCTCATCCTTGGGCAGGTCGCCCAGCGGGAAGCGGACGAATTCGAGCTGCTCGCGCGTGGTGCCGTAGAGGAAATAGCTCTGGTCGCGGCGCGGGTCCGCGCCCTTGTGGAGCTCCGTCCGGCCGTTCTCGAAAAGCCGCCGGACATAATGGCCCGTGGCGAGGCAGTCGGCACCGAGCTCGCGCGCGAACGCAACCAGGTCAACGAACTTCACGCCCTGGTTGCAGCTCGCGCACGGGACCGGCGTCCGCCCATGCGCATATTCGTCGACGAAGCGGTCGATCACCCCTTCGCGAAACCGGCTTTCGTAATCGAGGACGTAATGGGCGATGCCCAGGCGGTCGGCGACCTGCTTCGCGTCATAAATGTCCTGGCCGGCGCAGCAGGCGCCCGAACGCCGCACGGCTTCTCCATGGTCGTAGAGCTGGAGAGTGACCCCGATCACTTCCGCCCCGGTCCGCGCGGCGAGCGCAGCCGTGACCGAGCTGTCGACGCCGCCCGACATGGCGACGGCGATCCGGGCCTGCTCCACGGGGCGGCCGAGCTGAAAATCGATCCACATTGGAAGACTCTTTCGCCGCTCTTTACCCGAATTTCACTCCTCGGGACTAGACCGGCCCTCAGTAAGACGAGCGAGGGGGGCACGTTTGGCGCGTTACGAGAGGAACTTTCGCTCAGAGACGGAAGAGCCGCTCAGCCTCAACGAGCTGCTCGCCCTGCTCGGGCCGGACGCGGCCGGCGATCGCTCGAGGGAGGACGCGATCGCCTGCTACCTCTCCGGTGCGGAGGGATGGCGTGACGCGATGAGATTGCTCGGCGGCACGTTCGCCGGTGAAGAAGCAGGGTTAAAGGAGCGTAAGGCTGACTGAAGTGGAAGTTAACCAGCGCGTTTCAGAATATTTTCAATCGCTGCGGATTAAGCCGTTCCGTAATGACAACGACTAAGCAGGTGTGACGGGAAGATGCTCGAGAACCAGAAGATTCGTCCGGCCCAGGTTATCGGCCCGCTCGGCGAGCCGCTGACGCTCGACTCCCTGCCGCCTGTGCACACGACCCGCTGGGTCGTCCGCCGCAAGGCCGAGGTGGTCGCCGCCGTTGCGGGCGGGCTTCTGACCGTCGACGAAGCGTGCAAGCGTTACACGCTAAGCCTCGAGGAATTCACGAGTTGGCAGCGCGCGGTGGATCGCAGCGGGATGCCAGGCCTCAGGGTCACGCGCATCAAGCAGTATCGCGACCAGTACGAGAAGCAGCAGCGCTACTGATCGGCCGCCGCGCCGTTACGGTGCAGCACCAATCGAGCTTTTCAACGGCTTTAGCGCGCCCGCGCTAGACAGTTTCTTGCGAATCCGGAACAACCGCCGTGCATCACGCGTCTGTGGTGCCGGAACGGCCGGCGCGTAACCCTCTGCCGGCCGGAAAACAGGAGGGAAAGCTCATGGGAATCATCATCTGGTTGATCGTCGGTGGCATCTGCGGTTGGCTCGCGAGCCTGATCATGCGCACGGATGCTCAGCAGGGCATCATTCTCAACATCGTCGTCGGCATCGTCGGCGCGGTCATCGCCGGCCTGCTCTTCGGCGGCAGCATCAATAGTGGCATCACGATCGAAACTTTCCTCTATTCGCTGATCGGAGCGATCATCCTGCTCGCGATCGTCAACCTGATCCGGCGCGGCACCGTCAGATAGCCGTCAGCCAAAGCTGAAACCTGAAGGCCGTGCGGCACCCGTCGCGCGGCCTTCTTATCACTGCAGCTCGAAGGTCATCGAAACGCTGACCTGCAGCTTCTGCTCGCCGGGCTCGATCTTCGTCTGCGCGGCCTCCATGCGGGCCGTCATCGGCATCGGCGGCGCTGGCGGCGGCACGGCGTAGCCTCCACTCTCGGACACCGCGACGATGCGCGCGACATGCAGACCAAGCGACCGCGCATAAAGCTCCGCGCGTGCCCGGCCGGCAGCGATCGCGTTCGCGCGGGCTTCATCGAGGGCTGCTTCGGGCTTGTCGATGGTCAGATTGGGCCCGTTGATCTGATTCGCACCCTGCGCAACGAGCGCATCGAGGATCTTGCCTGAATTGCGGATGTCGCGGAAGCGGATCGTCACCTGGTTCGAAGCCGTGTAGCCGGTCAGCTGCGGCGACTGGTTCTCGGGATAGCGATATTCGGGGTTCAGGCTGACGCTGCTCGTCTGGATATCGCGATCCTGGATCCCGGCGCGCTTGAGCGCCGTGATGACGCGCTCCATCCGGTCGGCTGCTTCCTGGAGCGCGGCCGTGGCGGTCGTCGAACGGGTCACGACGCCGGCGCTGATCACTGCTACATCGGGAACCCGCGTCACTTCGCCCGTTGCGCTGATGTCCAGCCTGGTCCCGGCGATCGTCTGGGTAATGGTCGCCTGCTGCGCGGCCGCAGGAGCGGCCCAGGCGGTCACGCCGAGCATCAGCGCGGCGATGATTGTGTTTCTCATTTCAGCTCTTTCCTGGCTGTTTCAGCTGGGCGCAAGGCTCACCCGTCAGCCATGGCTGTTTGCTGAACCGACGATCTAGGCGCGCCGCCCGGCCACCAGGCGGTAGATCAGGAGCAGGATGAACGCGCCGACGATCGCCGCGATGAAGCCGGCGCCCTCGCCCGTATTGTACCAGCCGATCGCATGGCCGAGCCAGCCGGCGACGAGCGCGCCGGCGATGCCCAGAAGGATGGTGATGATGCAGCCTCCAGGGTCGCGGCCGGGCATCAACAGCTTGGCGATCGCGCCCGCGATTCCGCCAATGATGATCCAGCCGATTATTCCATAATGTGCCATGCCGGCTCCCCTTGTTTCGCTGTGTCGTTCAACCGACCTTCACGTTGAATGCGGCAACGCGCGCTTGCGTTACAAGTGCCGCCGTTGATCGAAAACAAGTGGCGAAACAGTGGGCGAGGCGGTTCTGTCGCGGTCTGTTGCACTAGGTGACTTATTAGGGTAACACAGTCGCCGTATCAACAGCGCAGAAGTCGCGCACATGGGGCATGTTAGGCAGGGCATAATGAACCGCGAAACCTCGTTTCACTCGTCCGACAACCTGGTTGTCGTGGACCGCTCGAGGCAGCGGCGCCGGATGGTCATCATCGGCGCGATTGCGGCGCTTGCCCTGTTCGTGATCGGTCTTGCGGTGCTGAGCCGCGGCGGCGGCAACAAGGCCGCGCCGACTGCCGGTGCTGCTGCGGGCCAGATCCCCAGCGTCACCGTCGTCGTGCCGGGCCGCAGCTCCGTCGGCCGAGTGATTACCGCAAGCGGTCCGCTCGCCGCCAAGCGCGACCAACCGATCGGCATTGCCGGCCAGGGTGGCCGCGTCGTCCGGGTCCTGGTCGATGCCGGCCAGTGGGTCCGCGCGGGGCAGGTTCTCGCGGTCGTCGACCGCTCGGTCCAGGCGCAGCAGGCAGCGCAGCTCGCTGCCCAGATCGAAGCTGCGCGCGCCCAGGCAGCGCTCGCGCAATCCGATTATGATCGCGCCATCGCGCTCCAGGGCCGCGGTTTCATCTCGAAGGCCGAGATTGACGCCAAGAAGGCGGCGCGCGACGCGGCTTATGCGCAGGTTCGCGTGGCGCAGGCGCAGCTCGGTGCGACGCGCGCCCAGATCAACCAGCTCAATGTGCTCGCTCCTGCTTCCGGCCTGATCCTCGCCCGAAACGTCGAGCTCGGCCAGATCGTCAGCCCCGGATCGGGCGCTTTGTTCCGCCTTGCCGAAGGCGGGCAGATGGAGATGCGGGCCCAGCTCGCGCAGCAGGACCTTGCCTTCATCCACGTCGGCATGCCCGCGCAGGTGACGCCGGTCGGATCGACGACCAGCGTGACCGGCAATGTGTGGCAGGTCGCACCGGTGATCGATGCGCAATCGCGTCTCGGCGAAGTGCGCGTCGCGATCCCGTACACGCCCGCAATCAAGCCGGGCGGATTTGCATCGGTGCGGATCACTGCCGGCGAAGCAGCCGCGCCGCTGCTGCCGCAGAGCGCCGTGCTGAGTGACGAGAAGGGAAATTATGTCTACATCGTCAACGCCCGCAACGAGGTGGAGCGGCGCGACGTGACGATCGGCAATGTCAATGACGCTGGCGTGACCATCGCATCGGGCCTCTCCGGCAACGAAGCGGTGGTGTTGTCCGCAGGGCCGTTCCTGAACCCCGGACAGAAGGTGAATCCAAGGCGCGAGGCCGCGCCTCAGTAACGCGCCACGAAAGTCAGTGAGTTTATGAATTTCCGGAACATTTCGTCCTGGTGCATCCGCAACCCGGTCTTCCCGATCGTGTTGTTCGTCGGGCTGATGCTCGCCGGCCTGATCGCCTTTGCCGGTATGCAGGTGAACAACAATCCGGACATCGACTTCCCGGCGGCGGTTGTCTCGATCTCGCAGCCGGGCGCGGCGCCAAACGAGATGGAGACGCAGGTCACCCAGCGCGTCGAATCCGCCATCCGCGGCGTCAACGGCGTCGATGAGATCGACAGCACCGTCAACGAGGGCAGCAGCTCGACGTTCGTCCAGTTCCAGATCGGAACGCCGACGGACCGCGGCGTCAACGACATCCGCAACGCGATCGCGCAGATCCGCGGCACGCTGCCCGAGGGGATCCTCGAGCCGCAGGTGACCCGCGTCGACATCGCCGGCGACCCGATCCTCTATGTCGGCGCCGAAACCACGGACATGAGCCTCGAAGAGCTCAGCTGGTACATCGACAATACGATCGCCAAGCGCCTGCTCGGGGTGCCCGGCGTTGCGGCGGTCACGCGCACCGGCGGCGTCGACCGCACGATCCGGGTGATCCTCGACCCCGCAGCGCTCCAGGCGCAGGGCATCACCGCGTCCGAGGTCAACCAGCAGCTTCGTGCAAGCAACATGAACGGCGCCGGCGGCCGCGCCGAGATCGCTGGATCGGAGCAGTCGGTGCGCGTGCTCGGCAATGCACAGGACGCCTACCAGCTATCGCAAACGCAGATCGCGCTTCCCGGTGGCCGCTTCGTCAAGCTCGCCGACCTCGGCCAGGTGAAGGACAGCTATTCCGAGCAGCGCACGCTTGCCAAGCAGGACGGCCGCCAGGTCGTCAGCTTCGAGGTGCAGCGCGCCAAGGGCGCTTCGGAAGTCACCACCTACGACAAGGCGTGGGCCGAGCTTCAGAAGATCCAGAAGGAAAATCCGAAGGTCCATTATTCGGAGATCTTCAACACCGTCGATTATACCAAGGCACAGTACAAGTCGGCGATGGAAGGCCTGATCGAGGGCGCGATCCTGGCCGTGCTCGTCGTCCTCCTGTTCCTTCGCGACATCCGCGCGACGGGCATTTCCGCGCTCGCCATTCCACTCTCGGCGATACCGGCATTCTTCTTCATGAACCTGATGGGGATCACGCTGAACGGCCTGTCGCTGCTTGCGATGAGCCTTGTCGCCGGCGTTCTCGTCGATGATGCGATCGTCGAGATCGAGAACATCGTCAGGCACATGCGAATGGGCAAGTCCGCCTATCAGGCGGCGCTCGACGCAGCGGACGAAATCGGCCTCGCGGTGCTCGCGACGACCATGTCGATCGTTGCGGTATTCCTGCCCGTCGCGCTGATGCCCGGCATTTCGGGCCAGTTCTTCAAGGCGTTCGGCTTCACCGTCGTCATTTCGGTGCTGATGAGCCTGCTCGTCGCGCGAATGATCACGCCGCTCATCGCCGCTTACTTTCTGCGCTCGCACGGCAAGCAGCCGCATGCCGCATGGAAGTGGATGGACTGGTATCTGAACACGCTCAACTGGAGCCTCGATACCCGCAAGGCGCACGCCTACCGGCTTCGCCACCCCGGCTTCGGCGGCAGGATCATGTCCGCTTTCCGCGATCACCGTTTCTACATGGTCGGCGTGGGCCTTGGGGCGCTCGCGCTCAGCGTTGTCATGTTCGCGACCTTGCCGATGACCTTCCAGCCGCCGCTCAATCTCGATTTCTCGCAGGTCAATATCAGCCTGCCGCCCGGCTCGACGCTGGAGCAGACAGAGGCCGTCGAGGACCGCGTCGCGGCGCTGCTGAAGCGCGACCCCGACGTCGAGCACGTGTTCGAGCGCATCAACGTCGGCAACGGGCACCTCAACGTCGTCCTCAACAAGCATCGCAAGAAGAGCAGCACGGAATTCGAGCGCTCGCACGCACCGCAGCTGTCGGCGATCCCCGATGCACGCGTCAGCTTCCAGAGCCAGAACGGCGGCGGACCAGGCGGCGATTCGCGCGACATCATGCTGTTTCTCGGCGGCGACGACCCGGTCCAGCTCAACAAGGTCGCCAACCAGATCGCGAAGGAAATGGCGACGATTCCCGGCATCCGCGCGCCGCGGATCGCCGGCGACATGCCGCAGCCCGAAATCACCATCAAACCGCGCTTCGACCTCGCCGCCGACCTTGGCGTCACGACGGCGGCGCTGAGCCAGACGATCCGCATCGCGACCTTGGGCGAAATCGAGCAGAACAGCGCCAAATTCTCGCTGTCGGATCGCCAGATCCCAATCACCGTATCATTGTCCGAATATGCCCGTCGCGACTTGTCGACGATTGAGAACCTGCCGGTGCCGACCGCCGACGGGGGATCGGTGCCGTTGAAAGCAGTCGCCGATATCGGCTTCGGCTCGGGCCCGACGACGATCCAGCGCACCAACCAGATCCGGCGCACGGCCGTCGGCGCTGACCTCGCGCCCGGCGTCGTCACGGGCGACGTCTGGCCCAAGATCAACAACCTGCCGACCGTCAAGCACATGCCCCAAGGCGTGCAGCAACTGAGCCTCGGCCAGCAGAAATGGCAGGCCGAGCTGGTCTATTATTTCGCGATTGCTTTGATGTCGGGCGTGCTCCTCGTCTTCGCGGTGCTCGTCCTGCTCTATCGCCGGTTCCTTGCGCCGTTCGTGAACATGGGCTCGCTGATCCTCGCGCCGCTCGGCGCAGCAATCGGCCTCCACGTCGCCGGGCAGCCGGTCTCGCTGCCGGTTCTGATCGGCGTCCTGATGTTGTTCGGGATCGTGGCCAAGAACTCGATCCTGCTGGTCGATTTCGCCGTCGAGATGATGAACCATGGCATGCCCAAGGACGAGGCGATCCACGAGGCCGGGCACAAGCGCGCCCAGCCGATCGTCATGACGACCGTGGCGATGGTCGCCGGAATGTTGCCGATCGCCTTGTCGATCACCGGGGACGCGAGCTGGCGCGCGCCGATGGGCGTGACGGTGATCGGCGGTCTCATTTTCTCGACGCTTCTGACGCTGCTTCTCGTTCCCGCTTATTTCTCGATCGCGATCTCGATCGAAGCGCGGATCGGCCGCGTCTTCCACCGTCTCATCGGCAGCGACGCGCATAACGCCGGCGAGCCAGTTCCCGCGGAGTGAACCTCCGCGCGGGCTCAGCTATTGAGCCGGCATGAGGGCGATGACCAACGGCGCTCTGTCCCGCTTCAACCCCGCGCAGCCCGGAGCGCGCGGCATGAAGCTCGTCGCGACCGGGCTGCTCGTCGTCATGGCGGCGATCTTCGCCGTCAGCCGCGCGCTCGAACATGCCTATCCGGCGCTCGGCTACCTTAAGGC
>DATCJM010000190.1:0-2572 GCA_036562805.1 Sphingomicrobium sp. | reverse complement strand
GCTGGAAATCGCCGCTGCAATCCTTGTGGAAGCGGTTGACCGACCCGGTAACCGCGACCGCGGTCCAGGCGGTCGTCATGTGGGCGTGGCACGCCCCTCCCCTGTTCGACCGCGCGCTCGACAGCTTCGGGTGGCACGTCGCCCAGCACGCCTGCTTCTTCTTGAGCTCGCTGCTCTTCTGGTGGGCGATGCTCCATCCGCGCGAACGCGGAGCGGGTTACGGCGTTTCCGCAGCATGCCTCTTCGCCACGTCGCTCATTGGCGGAGCGCTCGGGGCGTTGATGAGCTTCTCGAGCTCGCCCTGGTATGCGGATTATGCGGCGATGGGCATGACGGGCGTCGGTCTCAACCCCGTCGATGACCAGCGCCTTGCCGGCCTCATCATGTGGATTCCGGGCGGACTGGTCCACGGGGCAGCGGCGCTCGCGCTTGCATATAAATGGCTAAAGGCTTCGGAGGGCGGGCATGCTGCGCTCAATCTCCACTAAGACGTTCTTCGCGATCGTAGCGGGACTAATCTTTGTCGTCGCTTTGGCCGGAATCGCCTTCGAATATGTGCAGCAGCGCACGAGACTGCGCGAACATGCTGCTGCCGAAACCCAGGGCGATCCGCGCCGCGGCGAGGCGATGTTTATTCAATATGGCTGCGGTAGCTGCCATTCGGTGAAGAACGTCCGGACGGCAACGGGCATGGTCGGGCCGCCGCTCGACGGTATTGCGCTGCGCACGATCATCGGCGGCCATCTCGCCAACAATCCGGCGAACATGGAACATTGGATCCAGGATCCTCAGCACGTCTCGCCCGGAACGGCGATGCCGGATCTCGGGGTGGGCGCGGACGATGCGCGCGATATTACAGCCTTCCTCTACACGCGCGCGAAATGATGTTCATTCCTGAGCGCCGTCCGCGGCGCTATAGGCTCGGCACACAACCGAGGGGCGTTCAGATGCGTGCCGGACTGTACTTCTGCTTCATCCTGCTCGCCGCCTGCCACGCGGGTCATCGTACCGGCATCAACTCGCGAAAAGACATTGACGAGATCAAGGCGGGTTACGCCAATTGGAAACACGCATTCGAGGCCAAAGACCTTAATGGTGTCATGGCGATCTATGCCCCGGAGGTAGTTGCTTACGATCTTGTTCCGCCGCTGCAGTTCGACGGCGCCGACGATTACCGCAAGGATTATGCCAATCTCTTCGCGCAGTTCAGCGGACCGCTAAAGGTCAGCGTCCCGCGCATTCACATCGAACAGTCCGGCAACGTCGCCTTCGCCTTCGGTCTCGAGCGGCTGCGAGGGACGACGAGCGACGGCAAACCGGTGGACGTGTGGATCCGCTTCAGCGACGGGTGGGAGCGCCGTAATGGCCAATGGGTCATCGCCCACGAGCATGTGTCGGTGCCGGTCGACATGGCCACCGGCAGGGCACGGCTCGACCTGACGCCCTAGCGGAGCCGAAGCCCGATCCACAAAGTGCGCGGCGTCGCGCGCTCGATCGAATCGTCGCCGTTGATCCCTGCCATCATCAGTGCGTTCGTCAGATTCTCGGCACGAGCCGTCAGCTGCAGACGGTGCGTTAAAGGCCAAGCCGCATAAGCATCGAGCGTGGTCGCGCCGCGCAGCACATCGATGTTCAGATCGTCGTCGAACTGCGCGCCGATGCGCCGCAGCACCAGCTGAGCGCCCTTTCCGTCCTGCTGCCAGCCGACCGCGAGCGTGCCCGCGAACTTCGGCGTTTGCGCGGGCCGAAGGCCATCGAGAAATTTCGCGGCGCCGCTGCCGTTCATCCGCGCATGCGTGAAGCTCGCACCGGCATTGATCGACCAGGGACCGTCGGTCCAATCGGCCGACGCCTCTATGCCGCGTACCCTGACCGCATCGACATTCTCGCGAGTGAAGAACGTGCCGCCGGCGCCCACGAATCCCACGCCCGGAAACACGCCGGGGCCATGTCCGGTCGTCACGTTGGCGATCGCGTCTTTGAGCCGATTTGCGAAAGCGGTGATCTTGGCCGTGAGCGGGCCGCGCGCATAATCGAGACCGGCTTCGATGCCCGCGAGGCGCTCGGGGTCGAGGTTCGGGTTCGCGGCCGTCGCATCCGAACCCGCGCGGAATGGCCGGAAGAGTTCGTTCAATGTCGGCATGCGCCAGCCGAGATAGCCGGCGGAACGCAGGCTTAGCCCACCACCAACGGGAGCCGAGATGCCGCCCCGAGCCGTTGGGAGCCACCCGCTACGCGACGGATCGCGATCGTCCGTCAACACGGCGCCGGTCGCGATCGTCTGTTCGAACAAGTGTCCCTTGCCGATCGACCAATGATCCATCCGCGCGCCGCCCGTGAGCATTGCCCAACCGAGGTCCCCGCTTGCTTCGACGTAGGCGCCGACGGTCCAGCTTTCCCCGCCGGCCGCACGACGCCGCGTGGGGTTCCCGTCGACGTAGGAGAAGAATTCGCGCGATTCCCCGGTCGTGCAGCGCGAGTCGGCCCCGAGCCGCAACTCAATCCCCTGGGGCATCGGCGGACGCAGCTCGAAACTTCCCCCGACTCCATGCGATGGCACCGAATATTGCAG
>DATCJM010000179.1:0-1538 GCA_036562805.1 Sphingomicrobium sp. | reverse complement strand
GGGCGACAAGATGGCGGGCCGTCACGGCAACAAGGGCGTCATCAGCCGCATCCTTCCGATCGAGGACATGCCGTTCCTCGAAGACGGGACGCAGGTCGACATCGTGCTCAATCCGCTGGGCGTGCCGAGCCGCATGAACGTCGGACAGATCTTCGAGACTCACCTTGGCTGGGCTTCGCGCGGCCTCGGCCGGCAGATCCAGGAGATGCTCGATGGCATTCACGAGCGCGGCAAGGATGTTGCCGGCAAGGACGTCAAGGCGATCCGCGCCAAGCTCAAGGACGTCTACGGCGACGGTTACGCCAAGGACATCGATGGTCGCGACGATGACGGCGTGATGGAGCTTGCCTCCAACCTCACGGCGGGCGTTCCGATGGGCACTCCGGTGTTCGACGGCGCCCGCGAGCCCGACGTCAGCGCGATGCTCGAGAAGGCAGGACTCAGCACGTCGGGGCAGGTCACCCTGTTCGACGGCCGTACCGGCAACCCGTTCGATCGCCAGGTCACGGTGGGCTACATCTACATGCTGAAGCTCCACCACCTCGTCGACGACAAGATCCACGCGCGTTCGATCGGGCCCTACAGCTTGGTCACCCAGCAACCGCTGGGCGGCAAGGCACAGTTCGGCGGACAGCGCTTCGGTGAAATGGAGGTATGGGCGCTGCAGGCTTACGGCGCCGCCTACACCCTCCAGGAAATGCTGACGGTGAAGTCGGACGACGTGATTGGCCGCACCAAGGTCTACGAAGCGATCGTCAAAGGCGACGATACGTTCGAGGCCGGCATTCCGGAGAGCTTCAACGTCCTGGTCAAGGAAATGCGGTCGCTCGGCCTCAATGTCGAGCTGGACAGCATCGAAGATCCGGACGCCGAGCCGACCGCTCTCGCCGCTGAATAACCAGGAACAACCCAACCCCTCCCCAGCGCGGTAGGGGTCAGGAGCTAAAAATGAACGAACTGACGAACTTCGCGAACCCGATCGCCAAGCCGGAGACCTTCGACGAGATCCGCATCGGCATCGCGTCGCCCGACAAGATCCGCAGCTGGTCCTTCGGCGAGATCAAGAAGCCGGAGACGATCAACTACCGCACGTTCAAGCCCGAGCGCGACGGCCTGTTCTGCGCGCGCATCTTCGGTCCGATCAAGGACTACGAATGCTTGTGCGGCAAGTACAAGCGCATGAAGTACAAGGGAATCGTGTGCGAAAAGTGCGGCGTCGAGGTGACGGTCTCGAAGGTCCGCCGTGAGCGCATGGGCCATATCGAGCTCGCTGCTCCGGTCGCGCACATCTGGTTCCTGAAGAGCCTGCCGAGCCGGATCGGGCTTCTCCTCGACATGCAGCTCAAGCAGCTTGAGCGCATCCTGTACTTTGAAAGCTATGTTGTCATCGAGCCGGGCCTGACCGCGCTCGAGAAGTACCAGCTCCTGACCGAAGACGAGCTTCTCGCTGCCCAGGACGAATATGGCGAAGACGCTTTCTCGGCCGGCATTGGTGCCGAAGCCGTGAAGCAGATGCTCATCGACCTCGACCTCGAGGG
>DATCJM010000174.1:0-4888 GCA_036562805.1 Sphingomicrobium sp. | reverse complement strand
GGGTGATCTCGAACGCCACGTCGATCTGCGTCGAAACCACATCCTCGTACTCAACCTCGGCCTCGGCGAGCGCGGTCTTTTCGACCGGGGACCACATCACCGGCTTGGCCCCGCGGTAGAGCTGGCCCGTCTCGGCGAACTTGAACAGCTCGGAGACGATCGTCGCCTCGGCGTGGAAGTTCATCGTCAGATAGGGCTTGTTCCAATTGGCGCTGACCCCGAGCCGCTTCAGCTGCTCACGCTGGACGTCGACCCAATGCTGCGCATAGGCGCGGCACTCGGCGCGGAATTCGCGGACCGGCACCTCGTCCTTGTTGAGCTTCTTCTTGCGATATTGCTCCTCGACCTTCCACTCGATCGGAAGGCCGTGGCAGTCCCAGCCGGGCACGTAAGGCGCGTCCTTGCCAAGCAAAGTCTGCGTCCGAACCACCATGTCCTTGATCGTGTGGTTGAGCGCATGGCCGATGTGGATATCGCCGTTCGCGTAGGGCGGGCCGTCGTGGAAAATGAACCTGTCACGGCCGGAGCGGGCGTCGCGGATCTGCTGATACAGCCCCTCGGATTCCCAGCGGGCAAGGATGGCCGGCTCCTTCTGCGGCAGGCCGGCTTTCATCGGAAAGTCGGTGCGGGGAAGGAAGACGGTGTGTCTGTAGTCGGGTCTATCGGGAGCGTCGGACATTTCGCGCGGCTCTAGCGGTCGGTCAACGGATTGCAAACTTCACCATCCGTCATGCTGAACTTGTTTCAGCATCCATTCCGGATACCGCACTGCCCTTCTCATAAATGGACCCTGAAACGAGTTCAGGGTGACGGTCAGGCGAGGATTTGGCGGGCTTTGGCCTCGTCATCGCGCATCGCGGCGGTCAACGCGTCCATATTGTCGAACTTGGCTTCGTCGCGAATGAAAGCGTGGAGCGCGACTTCGATCGTTCGGCCATACAGATCGCCCCCGAAGTCGAAGAGGTGCGCTTCGAGCAGCTCCTGCGGCGGGTCGAAGGTCGGCCGGACCCCAAGGCTCGCCACGCCGGGATGCTCGCTCCCGTCGTCGAGCGTGACGCGCACGGCATAGACGCCGTACTTCGGCCGCTGGTAATCGCCGAGGCTGAGGTTGGCGGTCGGGTAGCCGAGCTCGCGCCCGCGGCGGTCCCCGCGCTGCACCACGCCCTGGACCGCGAAATCGCGCGTCAGCAAATGCGTCGCCCGGCCGGTATCGCCCTCGACCAGCGCTTCGCGAATGCGGCCGGATGAGACGCGCTCGCCATCGATGGTCACGGGCGCGACCGCTTCCGCAATGATGCGATGCTGGGCAGCGAGCGCCTTCAACACCTCGACATTGCCGGCGCGGCCCTTGCCGAAGCCGAAATCGTCGCCGGTAACGACTCCCGCCGCGCCGATCCGCTCGACGAGCAGCTTGTCGACGAAATCGTCCGCGCTGGTGGTCCGCAGCTCCTCATTGAACTCGAAGACCAACATCGCATCGGCGCCGGCATGGGCGAAGAGCGCCTCGCGCTGATCGAGGCTGGTAAGCCGAAAGGGCGGTACGTCGGGCTTGAAGAACTTGACCGGATGCGGGTCGAAGGTCGCGATGATCACCGGCCGCCGCTCGTGAAATGCGCGCGAGACCGCCCTCGACGCCACCGCCTGGTGGCCGAGATGGAAGCCGTCGAAATTGCCGAGCGCGAGGATGCTCCCCTTCAGGCTGTCGGGGACGCCGCCGGCGAGGGTGAGCCGCTGCATTGGCGGCGGCCTTAATGGGTCGGAAGGTGCTTCCGCAACAGCCGGTATTCGTGAACGGCAAGCCCGATCACGAACAAGTCGAAGATGCTGAGGACGATCAGCCCTACATCATGCGTGAAGCTGTAGCGGTAAAGCTGGTACGCGATGAATGCGCCGAACACGACGAAGCTCGCCGGATAGGCCCACAGTTTCTCCTTCAGAAGGCCGATCACCAGCACGCCTTTCACCAGCCCGTGGCTGAGCAGGTAGAAAGCGTAGAAATCGTGCTTCGCTACCGAGAAGGTCTCGGCGAAACTCAGCAAATGGCCGGCGATCCAGTCGTTCCGGTCCTCGGCGATCTCCCCGTTGCTCCAGCCGCTAATCCAGCCGACGATCGTCTCGGTGCTGGTTAGATAGAGGGCGACGCCGGCGACGATCTCGAAAAGCGCATGCAACCCTTTGAGGCTGACGCTGACCGCGAAGACCTGGTGGATGCGCTTTTCATTCATCGCTGGTGCAACGCATAAGCTGGAAAAATAGGATTTCGCCAGTCAGGGTTGGCGGAATGACTGCCCATCTTCGCTCCAACCCGCAGGCGCCGTCCCACGAGCGCCGACTCGCGCGCGCGCGTTGGGACGTATACTTTGTATACTTTCGCGGCCTTGACTCTCCCAGAGGCGAATCCTATCTGCCCCTCATCCCGATCCACCGGTTAACCGGCGGCGCATTCGTGCGCGCGTCGGCTTTTTCGTCTGGATGGGGTCATTTTTAGCGACGAGATGGGGCGAAAGGCGCCCCGTGGAGCTGAAAGAAGGGTAATAAATGGCTCGTATTGCCGGGGTGAACATCCCCACCAACAAGCGTGTCGAAGTCGCGCTTACCTACATCCACGGAATCGGCCGCACGACGGCCAAGGACATCATCGCCAAGCTCGGCATCGCGCCCGACAAGCGCGTCCAGGACCTCACCGACCAGGAGGTGCTGCACATCCGCGAGGCGATCGACAAGGACCATACGGTCGAAGGCGACCTTCGCCGCGAAACCGCGATGAATATCAAGCGGCTGATGGACCTCGCCTGCTACCGCGGGCTTCGCCATCGCCGTGGTCTCCCCGTCCGCGGCCAGCGCACGCACACCAATGCGCGCACCCGCAAGGGCAAGGCCAAGCCGATCGCTGGGAAAAAGAAGTAATTCCCGCAGCTGAAATTTCCGCCCGAATGAACCGGGCGAACGGATCGTAGGAACGGAATTAAAATGGCTCAGGCACCGCAGCGCCTCCGCAGGAGGGAGCGCAAGAACATCACCGCCGGCGTCGCACACGTGAACGCCAGCTTCAACAACACCATGATCACCATCACCGACGCCCAGGGCAATGCGATTGCCTGGTCGAGCGCCGGGATGATGGGCTTCAAGGGTAGCCGCAAGTCGACGCCTTACGCCGCCCAGGTCGCTGCCGAGGATGCGGGGCGCAAGGCCGCCGACCATGGCGTGCGCACACTAGAGGTCGAGGTGAAGGGTCCTGGTTCGGGCCGCGAAAGCGCGCTTCGTGCCCTGCAGGCCGTCGGCTTCACGATTACCTCGATCCGCGACGTGACCCCGATCCCGCACAACGGGGTCCGGCCGAGCAAGCGCCGCCGCGTCTGAGGATGGACTGGGCCCCGGCCTTCACCGGGGTGCAACGCATTTGAAATCAGGGGCTTCGGCCCCCAACTGCCAAGGGATGAAAATGGCCGTCAACGCAAAGAACTGGCAGGAACTGAAGAAGCCCAACACGCTCGAGAAGAAGCAGTCCGGAGGCGACGTCCGCCGCCGGGCCGTGTTCGTCGCCGAGCCGCTCGAGCGCGGCTTTGGAATGACGCTCGGCAACTCGCTGCGCCGCGTGCTCCTTTCCTCGCTTCAGGGCGCCGCCGTCACCTCGATCAAGATCGATGGCGTGCTCCACGAGTTCAGCAGCCTCGCCGGCGTCCGAGAGGACGTCACCGACATGGTGCTCAACGTGAAGCAGATCGCGCTCAAGATGGAAGGCGAAGGACCCAAGCGCCTCCACCTCTCCGCGACCGGGCCGACCGAAGTCACCGCGGGCATGATCGCCGCGACCGGCGACATCGAGGTCACCAACCCCGACCTCGTGATCTGCCACCTCGACGAGGGCGCGACTCTCAACATGGAGCTGATGGTCGACATCGGCAAAGGCTATCAGCCGGCCGCTGCGAACCGCCCGGCCGACGCACCGATCGGGCTCATTCCGGTCGACGCGCTGTACAGCCCCGTTCGCCAGGTCGCCTACAAGGTCGAGAACACCCGCGTCGGGCAGGAGCTCGATTACGACAAGCTCACGCTGACGATCGAGACCGACGGCACGGTGACGCCGGACGATGCGCTCGCTTATGCGGCGCGCATTCTCCAGGACCAGCTCCAGCTGTTCGTCCACTTCGATGAATCGCAGGTGCGCATGGCTGCGCCGACGATGATCGGCACCGCCGCGATGCCGATGGCCGAGGCGACGCCAGCCGACACGAACCAGCTCAACCGCTACCTGCTCAAGAAGGTCGACGAGCTCGAGCTGTCGGTGCGCAGCGCCAACTGCCTCAAGAACGACAACATCATCTACATCGGCGACCTCGTCCAGAAGACCGAGGCCGAGATGCTCCGCACGCCGAACTTCGGCCGCAAGAGCCTCAACGAGATCAAGGAAGTCCTTGCCTCGATGGGCCTGCGCCTCGGCATGGATATCCCCGGCTGGCCGCCCGAGAATATCGAGGAGATGGCGAAGAAGCTCGAGCAGGAAATGCTCGGCTAGCAAGCGGCCGAGCGCCGCTCAGGCGTTCGGAAGCGCTTGTTTCGCTTCGCCCCAGCCCTTGAGCAGCTTCGAGCCCGCGCGCTCGAGCAGCTCGTCGGCGTCTCGGATCGTGAAGTGATTTCCGCCCTGGTACTTTTCGAGCTCGTCCCACGCGACCGGCGCCGCGACCGGCGCTCCTTCGCGGGCGCGGGCTGAATAGGGCATCACCGCGGTCGATCCGCGCTGGTTGCGCAGCCAGTCGAGGAAGATGCGGCCCTTGCGCTGCACCTTGCGGATGTTGGCGGTGAACATCTCCGGCTCGGCTTCGGCGATCGCGCGGCTGAACCGCTCGGCGAAGTCCGAGACAGCCGGCCAGTCCGCCGACTGATCGAG
>DATCJM010000119.1:0-8710 GCA_036562805.1 Sphingomicrobium sp. | reverse complement strand
GTGAAGAATCCGGTGCATTCGAGGGCGATGTCGATTCCGTTCGCCTTGTGCGGAAGCTTCGCCGGGTCCTTCTCGGCGGTGACATGGATGCGCTTGCCGTCGACGATGATGTCGTTGCCGTCGGTCGTGACCTCGCCCGGAAACTTGCCGTGGACACTGTCGTGCTTGAACAGCCAGGCGTTCGCCTTGGCGTCGGCGAGATCGTTCACGCTGACCAGCTCGAGCCCGCTGTCAGGCCGCTCGAGGATCGCGCGCGCGACCAGCCGGCCGATCCGGCCGAAGCCATTGATGGCAACTCTCGTCATTGAAATCCTCTTTTCTTCATGAAGTCGACCACCTGCTGCGATACCTTCTCCGCGGTGAGACCGAAGAAGGCGTAGGCGTCGGGTGCGGGCGCCGACACGCCGAAGCGGTCGATGCCGATCCTGAGCCCGTGCAGGCCGGTGTACCGTTCCCAGCCGAACGTCGTCCCCGCCTCGACCGAGACGCGCAGGATCTCGCGGTTGCTGACATCCGGAAGAATGTCCTCGCGATAGTCGCGCGGCTGCGCATCGAACCGCTCGGTGCAGGGCATGGACACCACATCGGCACCGATCCCCTGCCCTTCAAGCTCAGCCGCCGCGTCGAGCGCGATTTCCACCTCGGACCCAGTGGCGATGAAGATCACCTTGCGCGCGCTTTCAGCGGCTTTGAGACGATACGCTCCATGAGCTGACACGTTTTCGCCTGCGACTTCGGTCCGCACAGGACGGACGTTCTGGCGGGTGAGCGCGAGGATCGAGGGGCCGTCGCTTTGAAGGGCGAGCGCCCAGCATTCGGCCGTCTCGACGGCGTCGGCAGGACGGTAAACCTCTAGCCCCGGCATCGCCCGGAGACTCTGAAGATGCTCGATCGGCTGGTGCGTCGGTCCGTCTTCGCCAAGGCCGATGCTGTCGTGAGTCATCACATAGACTACACGCGCGCGCTGGAGCGCCGAAAGGCGGATCGCCGGCCGCGCATAATCGGTGAAGACGAGGAACGTGCCGCCATAGGGGATGGCGCCGCCGTGCAGCGCCATGCCGTTCATCGCCGCGGCCATGCCGAATTCGCGAATGCCGTAGTAAATGTAGCGCCCGGCGTAATTCGCCGCGGTCAGCGGCTCGAGCGCCTTGGTCTTGGTGTTGTTCGAACCGGTGAGGTCGGCCGAGCCGCCGATCGTCGCCGGGATTGCGGGATTGATCGCCTCGAGCGCCATTTCCGACGCCTTGCGGGTCGCGACGGGTTTCAGCTCGGCGAGCAGCTTGTCGAGATAGGGTCGAAGCCAGGCGTCGCTGACCTTCCCGTTGATCCGGGCGAAGAACTCGTCCTTGCGGCCGCTGCGCTCGAGCCGGTCCTTCCACTGCGCGTGGTCGATCGTGCCTCGCTTGCCCGCGGATCGCCACGCGGTGAGCACATCATCTGGAACGGTGAATTCCTGGTCGTCGAGGCCGAGCTCCTTGCGCGCAGCTTCGACTTCGTCCTTGCCGAGGGCGGCGCCGTGGGTGGCGGCGGTCCCCTGCTTGTTCGGTGCGCCGAAGCCGATGATCGTCCTGCAGCGGATGAGGCTCGGTCGCGGATCGGCCACGGCCTCCTCGATGGCGCGGCTGACGTCATCCGCGTTGAGGCCGTCGCATTCGCATGTATGCCATTGGGCGGCGCGATGCCGCTCCATCACATCTTCGTTGCGCGACAGCTCGGTCGATCCGTCGATGGTGATGCTGTTGTCATCCCACAGCACGATCAGCCGGCCCAGCTTGAGATTGCCGGCAAGACCGATCGCCTCGTGGTTGATGCCCTCCATGAGGTCGCCGTCCCCGGCGATCACGAAGGTGCGGTGGTCGACGAGGTCGTCGCCATAAATCGCATTCAGGTGCCGCTCGGCGATCGCCATCCCGACCGACATCGCGACCCCCTGCCCCAGCGGCCCGGTCGTCACTTCTACACCGGCGAGCTCGAAATTCTCGGGATGGCCTGCGGTCGGCGATCCGAGCTGGCGGAAGCGCTTCAGGTCGTCCATCGTCGGCCGGTCGTAGCCGGTCAGGTAGAGCAGCGCGTAGATCAACATCGACCCGTGGCCCGCCGACAGGATGAAGCGGTCGCGGTCGGGCCAATGCGGATCGGCCGCATCAAACTTGAGATGGCGTGTGAAGAGCGCAGTCGCGGCATCGGCCATGCCCATCGGCATTCCGGGATGGCCGCTATTGGCAGCCTCCACCGCATCCATCGCGAGGGCGCGAATGGCGTTGGCGAGGCGGCGGTCGGACGGCTGCATCGAGGCTCCGGCAATGGGGTTCGGCCGCGGACGCGGCGCGCCGTTCCTTTGTCGGGTGAGCGGAGCCGCGTCAACGCTTGCGGGGCCGCAGCAGTTTGCGTAGTCCGCTGCGACATGGACGACGGCGGCCTATCCGCAGCACTGGACCGGTCAGAACGCGCGATCGAGCGAATCCGGCGCGCGCTCGCGGAACGGCAGCCCGTCCCCGCGGCCGGCCGCGACGATGAGCTTCGGGCCAAGGTGCGCGAGGTCGTCGAGGAACTTGACGAGCTGATCCGCGAGGCCGCGGTCTGATGGCGGCCTTGATCGACCTCAACATCGCCGGGCGCACCTACCAGGTCGCCTGCCGCGAGGGCGAAGAAGAGAATCTGCGCGCCGCCGCGCGGCTCGTCGATGGCAAGAGCCGCGAAGCGCTCGCCGGGCTCGGCACATTATCGGAAGCACGCCAGTTCCTGTTCGCGTCGCTGCTGCTCGCCGATCAGCTCATCGACAAGAATCCGGAAGCGGCGACGGTGGCCGCACCTCCGCCCCCAGATCCGGCGCTGGTCGAGCGAGCCGAAGCGCTCGCCAACCGGCTCGAAATGCTCGCGACGGAGCTTGAGAACGCGGACGTAAATCCCTAGATTGCCCGCGACGGGCACTACCCGGTGCGCGCCTTCGGAAAATCCCTGAGGCGATTCAATCTACCTGGGAGCTGACCCTGCTTCGAATCCAGGTTCGGAGCAATCGGCGCCCACCTGACGTTTTGGCGTCAGAGGATTTTAGGGCAAACGGCCATGGTGGTCCCGTCACCTCCCTTCGACCCTTCGCGCCCGCGGCTCGATTTGGAGCCGCTGTCCAAGGAGTCGCTTCGCCGCGCGGCGCTCGACGCGCGCAAGGCCTATGTGCGCACGCTGTCGGATGCGGAACGTGCGCAGCACGAGCAAAGGCTCGCGCAACATCTCACGTCATTGTTCGCCGGCGTCTCAGTCGTCGCGGGATATCATCCCCTCGGTTCGGAGATCAGCCCACTCCCGGCCATGGAGGAAGCGAGGTCAGTCGGTGCGATCGCCGCTTTCCCTTCTTTCTCGAACCCGGCGAAGCCGTTCCGTTTCCTCGCCGGAGACCCGCTGGAGCCCGGGCCGTTCGGGATCATGCAGCCGGCCAGGCGGCATCCCGTCGTCGAGCCGGACCTGGTGCTCGTGCCCCTGATTGCGGTCGACGGCGCAGGCACTCGCCTCGGCCGCGGCAAGGGCCATTACGACCGGGCGCTTCTCGGGCTGAAAAAGATCGGGGCCCGGTTGATCGGCGTCGGCTGGTCGATGCAGAGACTGACCGAGACGATCCCCGCCGATGCGTGGGACGTTCCGCTCAACGGCTTCGCTTCGCCCGACGGGCTCGAGCTGTTTCGACAGGCCGAATAAGCCGGCCAAATGCCCTAAGCGGTGCTTAACCGTGTCCTCAAAGCCACAATCTTGAGCTTTGCACCAGAGATTACGGCCACGCGGCTCGATCCGCCGCAACTCTCCTTCTTTTACCGATAGTTGAGTGATAGCGTGCAAATAGAGTGGAGGGGCTGACTCGCTCAGGGGTTACGCCATGCGTGTGAAGGCGATCGCATTTCTGATCATCGTAGCTGCCAGTGGCGCGGCTTTCTTCGCCATGCGCGCGGAAAACCGCGCCGATGCCGCAAACGGCAATTGCTATTCGGACGCGGCTGGCCCGTCGACTCCCACCATCTGCAGCTAGTTCAACGCGGCGCGCGCGATGCGTTCAGCGCCGCCGCGTCGCGGATCAGCGCCGTGAACGCCGCCTCATCCACCTGATCGCCTTCGCGGAAGTCGATCGCCCGCCGCGTGCCGCCATCAAGGCTTGCATTGAACAGCTCGTGTGGGTCGCTGAGCCCGGCGCCGCGAGCGAAGGTCAGCTTGACTTTGTCCTGGTAGATTTCGCCAGTGCAGATGATGCCGGCATGCTCCCACACCGGCACGCCGGCAGGATTGGATGGCTTCCGCCATTTCACGCTTTCGACGACGTCCGGATCGGCCTCCAAAATCAGCCTGCGCAGTTTCGCCAGCAGCGACCCGCGCCAGTCGCCAAGGCTGCGAATCTTCTCGTCGATCGCCTGTGAATCTGTTTTTTCTGTCATTCCTTAGTCCGACTCCGGCACCGGCCGTTTCTTCGTGCCGGCGAGCTCCTCGTCCATGTAGCGCACCTCGAACGCCAGCGCCCTATCGCTGATCGTCCAGTCGGGATGAAGCGCCTTCAGCTTCGGTGCGACACCGGAGACGAGCGCATCGCCCTGGAGGTGAACCCTGCGCCCGGCGGCAACGAGCCGCCTGAGATCCAACAGGTAGGACCGGAAGTCTTCGACATCCCGGACGCCGGCAACGTCCCCATGGCCAGGCACGAACGTGATCTGTGCGGCGCCCGGCATATGTTCAAAGTCCGCATCGGTTGCCGTCCATTCCCTGACCGAGCCGTCGATCAGGTTGGGCGGGATCTTGCGCCAAAGCATGTCGCCGGTGAACATCACTTCCGCGTCCGGCACGAAGACGGTGAGGTCGCCGCCCGTATGGCCGAGCACGGTCTTGACGACGACCTTGCGGGCGCCGAGCCAGATGGTCAGATCCTTGTCGGTGACGATATCGGGAAGCGGCACTGCAGCGATCTGCGCCTTGATCTGCGGCGTGATGCGATCACCGAACAGATTGGCGTTGTAGGTTCGCACCCATCCGCGAACGTTGCGGTGCGCAATGATCGTCGCGCCCGCGTCCCTCAGCGCTTGGTCCCCGCCAGTATGGTCGAGGTGGTAATGGGTATTGACGACGTAACGGATCGGTTTCGGCGTCAGGCGGTGGATCTCACCGACGAGGGCGCGCGCGGCGTCAAGGTTGAAGAAACTGTCGACAACCAGCACGCCATCGTCGCCGATGATGAAGCCGGCGTTCGAGCCGGCCTTGTGATCGGGACCGTCGATCGCCGCATAGATGCCTGGGGCCACCTGCTTCAGGACGAACGGCAGAGGAGCTTGCGCCGGAGCGCCGGTCGCGAGCGAGACGGTCAGCACGAAGAGGCCGGACCTTGGCATGATGGAGGTCTGCATCGCGCAAGACTGGAACGGTTCCCGCCGCCGCGCAATGCGGGCCTCATCGCTCGACTGGCGGCCATTTCAGCCAGTTGCGGAACGGTTCCAGCGGCGCGCCAACTGTCCCATTTTGAAGCAAAATTTAGCCGATTACGTCCGCTGGCCGACAGTAGCGGCGGCCTCTCCAATCGCGATTTTAACGATCGGGGTTAACATCAGTGTTAGGAAGATGAACGAACTGACGTCGAGTCTCGCGTGCACCGTTCAATACTGACCTAATAACCAAACAGGCCCACGTGTGAACCAATTGGCTTGGAGCCAAGCGGTATTAGCGGATAGGTTAACAATAATTACGTCCAGGTCGAAGTAATGTACTCTACTCGTGTCATGTAATAAGGAGCGTTGACTTGCGGCAACACCGGTTGACGATGGTCAAATTACGAACCGAGATTCATTAAAATCGAGACATCCACAGAATATACTATTGCCGCTCGACACAGACTGAGTTAACTTTCGTTTAATCCACCGCGACTCGGTGGGTGACGAGGGGGGCATACCTCCCAGGGGGCGTTATGTATTTTCGTACGAGCCGAGCCGCTCTGGCGGCGGGCATCCTCATTGCGTGCTCATCCGGAGCAATCGCACAGCAACAGGTCTATACGCCGATCAACCCGAGCTTCGGGGGAAACCCGTTCAACTCCGCGCATCTGCTCGGAATTGCCAATGCTCAAAACAATTTCAAGGACCCGAACGCGCCGGATAGCGGCTCGCAGTCCGACATCTTCGCGCGCCAGCTGCAGTCGCGGCTTCTGTCGGCGCTGTCGAACAACATCGTCAACGCGATCTTCGGCCCGAATGCCCAGAACAACGGCACGGTCGATTTCGGCGGCCAGACGATTTCCTGGGTCAATGAGCTGGGACAGATCACCGTCACCATCACCGACGACGCGACGGGCCAGGTCACCACGATCGTCGTTCCCGACAATATCAACATTACGGGGGGTTGAGCATGAAGCGCTGCGTTGCCGCGCTTCTCGCGGCCTCCTTGCTGTCGTCCTGCACGACCGTCGGTGAAAACGGACGGGACACGATCCCGCCGATGACGACGATGGCCTATATCCCGCAGAAGACCGAGACCCAGCGGATGCTCGAGGCGATTCCCGCTCCGCAGCGCCCGATCGCCATCGCCGTCTACGACTTCACCGACCAGACCGGCCAGTTCAAGCCAACCGACAATACGCAGACGCTGTCGCGGGCGATCACCCAGGGCGCGGCTTCGATCCTCGTCAAGGCGCTCCAGGATGCGGGCGACCGCAGCTGGTTCACGATCGTCGAGCGCGAGAACCTCAAAAACCTGCTCAACGAGCGCGAAATCATCCGCGAGATGCGCGCGCGCTATCTCGGCGAGAAGGACGTCAACGCGCAGGCGCTTCCGGCCTTGCTGTTCGCGGGCGTGCTGCTCGAGGGCGGCATCATCGGCTATGACACGAATACCGTGACCGGCGGCGCCGGCGCGGCATTCCTCGGCATTGGCGGCCACACCGATTATCGGCAGGACACGGTTACCGTTTACCTGCGCGCGGTTTCCGTGCGGACGGGCGAAGTGCTGACGACCGTCACGGCCTCAAAGACGATCGCGTCCAAGGCGATCGACGCCAACGCGTTCAAGTTCGTCGCTTTCAAGAAGCTGCTCGAGGCAGAGGCTGGTTACACGACCAACGAGCCCGAACAGATCGCGCTTCAGGAAGCGATCGAGAAGGCCGTCTACGACCTCGTGATGGAGGGCGTCGAGCTCAAGCTTTGGAACTTTGCGGATCCGAGGGCCGGCACTCCCCTCGTCTACCGCTACGACCAGGAGCGCGACGGGATCTACTCCCCGGCCCAGGTCCGCAACGCGATGTCGAAGTCGGGCGAGCTGCCGCGTGAGCGCCGTCCGAATCCGACCCATTATTCGACGGTCACGCCGGTCAGGAACGTACCGGCGCCAGCCAGCGGAGGAACGAACAAGCGGTCTGGCGACCGCTAGGAAGGTTTCGTGCGGCGGCGGCTCGGTCCGCCGGCGAGAGAAGAAGCTGTCGGGAGGGGCGCCTGGGACCCGTCAGCGACAAAGATCCAGGCGGACTTCGTTCGGGTTGCAGACCGGGCGGGGGTTCGAATGAAATGCGCCCACCGAAGTTGCAGCTCCGGTGGGCGCGACAAGTGGCTTGGGAAAGTCACCATGTCACCCCACGGGGGGGCGGCATGGTTATCATCCCGAAGGAGAGGAATGACAACCATGAAACGGACCATCTACGCATCAGTGTCCGCACTTGCGCTCCTGGCGGCAACGCCGGCGTTTGCAGGTGACAACACTTCGACCGTGTCGCAGGCGGGCACCAACTCGTCTGCGTCGGTTTCTCAGGGCGGCGACAACGCCAGCTCACTGATCACCCAGGGCGTGTTCGGCGACAGCAACACCGCAATCGTCAATCAGGACGGTTCGCTGTTCGGCGACGGATCGACCATCGACCAGGAAGGCAGTGACAATTACGCCGCTGTCACCCAGTCGGATGACGGAAGCGAGTGCGTTTTCTGCAGCTTCGAGGCTCCGATGGACACGTCGAGCATCACTCAGGGCGGCAGCTACAACAGCGCGACCGTCACTCAGACGACGTCCACGTTCCAGGCTCCGACGAATTCGACCGTTGACCAGTCGGGCTGGTTCAACACCGCCGATGTGACGCAGGTCGATGACTCGCAGAACTCGTCGATCACGCAGAGCAGCGACGGAAACTATGCGACGGTGTCGCAGGGCGATCCGGCGAAGGCTCCCGACGATGAGTCATGGGGCAACAACTCGACGATCAACCAGCATGGCTATGGCGGTCATTACGCCAGCGTCACGCAGACGACGCTCGAGAACAGCAGCTCGATCGATCAGGACGGGTTCGGCAACTCGGCCACCGTCATGCAGATCGGCGACGAGGGCACCGGAGCGAACATTTCGACCATCACGCAGGCCGGGGCGTTCAACGACGCGACGGTCACGCAGACCGGCGACTTCAACGGTTCGACGGTGACCCAGTCCAATGTCGGCAACTATGCCAACGTGAATCAGAACGGCATTGGGAACGGCTCCACGGTCGAGCAGTCCGCCAGCTACAGTGATTATTTCTCTGATGGCAGCGGCATCGCCAACGTCACGCAGGTCGGCAACAACAGCGCCTCCGACGTGAATCAGAGCGGTGCAAATGACGTCGCGACTGTCGAACAGCTCGCGTCGAACAACGGCTCGGGCGTGACCCAGTCCGGTGAAGGCGACTTCACGCACGTCCGGCAGGCCGGCGGTGGCAATAGCTCCGTGGTCGTCCAGT
>DATCJM010000110.1:0-1829 GCA_036562805.1 Sphingomicrobium sp. | reverse complement strand
GGCTGACGGTGCCTGCAATCTCGAACAGAATTCCAGGCATGACGACCGCCTGGATGCCCTGGCGAACGGACTGCGATTCCAGGCCCTTCACGGCCAGGTAGCCCTGCACCAGCGTGATCGCGACCGTGAGATAGCGGGTGTACTGGTTCATCTTCTTGCGGCCTGTCTCACCCTCTTTCTTAAGCGCCTTCCACGGCTCGTAGAGGGTGCCGCCTAGCTGAACGACGATCGAAGCGGTGATGTACGGCATGACGCCGAGCGCGACGATCGAGAAGCGCTGGAGAGCGCCGCCGGAGAAAGTGTTGAAGACGTCGAGGATGCCGCCGCTCTGGGTCTGGTAGAGCGCAGCCATCGCCGCCGGATCGATGCCCGGCACCGGCACGAACGACAGAAGCCGGAACAGGATCAGCGCGCCGAGCGTGAACCACAGCCGCTTCTTGAGCTCGGTCGCTTTCTGGAAGTTCGCGAGCGTGATGCTCGATGCCAGATGTTCGGCTGCGGATGCCATGGAGCGGTTCAATCCTCGAAAACTGAACCGCTCATCCTGAGTAGCCGGTGAGCTTGTCGAACCGGCGTATCGAAGGATCCTTCGATACGGGCCTTCGCCAGGCTCAGTCCCTACTCAGGATGAGCGGGAATGAGTTAGCTATATAAGTAGAGCCGCAGCTGTTGTCAGGCCTCAGCCTTTGCAGCGTTCTTGCGCGAGCCCTTCTTCGCAGCCGCGAGCTCGGCGGGGTTCTTGCGCTCGATCAACTCGATCGAACCGCCCGCCTTCTCGACCGCCTCGCGAGCGCCCTTCGACGCGCCGGCGACCTTCAACGCCAGCTTCGCCTTGAGCTCGCCCTTGCCGAGCAGGCGAACGCCGTCCTTGCCGCCACGCGCGAGGCCGGCGGCCTTGAGCGCGTCATGGTCGAGCGTGCCCTTGGCATCGAGCTTGCCGGCATCGATCGCCTTCTGGATCGCGCCGATGTTCACCTCGGCATAGTCGCGCGCGAAGATGTTGTTGAAGCCGCGCTTCGGCAGCCGCATGTGGAGCGGCATCTGGCCGCCTTCGAAGCCGGCGATGCTGACGCCCGAGCGCGACTTGGCGCCCTTCTGTCCACGCCCCGCGGTCTTGCCGAGGCCGGAACCGATGCCACGGCCGACGCGAACGCGGCCCTGGCGCGCGCCCTTGTTGTCACGAAGTTCGTTCAGTTTCATGTCGTTGCACTCGCTTTCGCTTTTGTCGCGCTGAGGGAAAGCCCCTCTCCGCTCTGCGGGAGAGGGAGGAAATTCAGGCCGCCTCTTCGACCTTCAGAAGGTGCTGCACCTTGCGGACCTGGCCGAGCACGTCGGGCGTGCCTTCCACTTCCACGGTGCGGCCCATCTTGTTGAGGCCGAGTCCGACCAAGGTCGCCCGCTGCGTCTTGTCGCGGCGGATCGGGGAGCCGGTCTGGGTGATCTTGAGTTTCGCCATCTTGTCTACTCCGTGACCGCTTCGGCCTGGGCCTCGGCTTCGGCAGCGCTGGCGCCGCCGCGGCCGAGCAGGTCGGCGACCTTCTTGCCGCGGCGCTGCGAGACTGCGCGCGGGCTCGATTGATCCTTGAGCGCCTCAAAGGTCGCGCGGATCATGTTGTACGGGTTCGACGTGCCGACCGACTTGGTGACCACGTCGGCGACACCGAGGCTCTCGAAGATCGCGCGCATCGGGCCGCCGGCGATGATGCCGGTACCGGCCGGAGCCGTGCGGATCGTCACCCGGCCCGCGCCGAAGTGGCCGAGCCCGTCGTGATGGAGCGTTCGGCCGTCGCGCAGCGGAACGCGGATCATCGCCTTCTTCGCTGCCGCGG
>DATCJM010000099.1:0-6420 GCA_036562805.1 Sphingomicrobium sp. | reverse complement strand
GCTGGACGCGCTGGCGATGGAATGGATGCCACGCATCACGCGTGCCCAGTCGATGGACATTCTCTCGTCGCAGTCGAACCTGGCTGGCTACAAGGCGGTTGTCGACGCCGCCTCCGCTTTTGGCCGCGCCTTTCCCATGATGATGACCGCGGCCGGAACGATCAGCCCCGCCAAGGTGTTCGTGATGGGTGTCGGCGTCGCCGGGCTACAGGCGATCGCGACCGCCAAGCGCCTCGGTGCGCAGGTCAGCGCGACCGACGTTCGCTCAGCTACTCGCGAGCAGATCCAGTCGCTCGGCGCCAAGCCGATCTTCGTCGAGAATGTCGCCGGCATCGAGGGCGAGGGCGCGGGCGGCTACGCGACGGAAATGTCCGAAGAATATCAGAAGGCGCAGGCTGAGCTGGTGTCCGGCCATATTGCGAAGCAGGACATCGTGATCACCACCGCGCTGATTCCCGGCCGCGCCGCGCCGCGGCTCATCAGCGACGCCCAGGTGGCAAGCATGCGGCCCGGAAGCGTGATAGTTGACCTTGCAGCAGACGCCGGCGGCAATGTCGAAGGCACGGTGAGCGGCGAACGAGTGGACAAGCACGGCGTCACGATCATCGGCGCGGCAAACCTCGCGCGAACGCTTGCCGCCGATTCCTCAGCCTTGTTCGCGCGCAACCTCTACAACTTCCTCAGCGCCTTTTGGGACAAGGAGCAGGGCCGACCCTTGCTCCCCGACGATGACGAGATCGTCAAAGCGATTCGCCTCACGCATGGCGGGAAGGTCGTCAGCGAGCGGCTGACCTCCGCGTGATCACCGCCGACATCCTCGTCATCGGCGGGGGAATTGCCGGCCTTTCCGCCGCTGCGGCCTTGTCCAACCATGCGCGCGTCGTGGTGGTCGAAGCCGAGGACCAGGTCGGTTACCATTCCTCCGGACGAAGCGCGACGATGGTCCATTATGCGCTCGGCGACAAGCTGGTGCGCGCGCTTACACTGGCCAGCCGCCCGTTCTTCGATGATCCGCCGCCCGGATTCACCGACGTGGCGCTCGGGACGCGGACGCCGCTTCTGGTCCATGCGCGCGAGGAAGAGCGTGACGCGCTCGACGCGCTGGAGCGGGATATTTCGCAGTTCGCCAGACTCGAGCGCCTCGACTCGGCTGGCGTGCACGAACTTTGTCCACTCCTTCGCGAGGATGCGTGTCACGGTCTCGCGGACCTTCAGGCGACAAAGCTTGATCCGCACGCACTGCTGCAGGGGAATCTGCGCCAACTCCGCAGCCGGGGTGGAGAGATTCACGAGGGCCAGCGGATCGTGAGGGCCGAGCGCGAGCCGGACTCATGGGTTTTGAGCACGGAGCAGGGTGATCAATATTCGGCGCCCATCGTCGTCAATGCCGCGGGTTCGTGGGCCGATCGGATCGCTGTACTCGCCGGCGTGCGGCCGCTTGGCCTCGAGCCCAAGCGACGGACGATCATCACCTTCGACGCACCGCCCGCCACCGACCTCGCCCGTTTCCCGTTCACCAAGACGATCGCCGACGAACTCTATTTCGGGGAAGAGAGCGGCCGCCTGTTCGCCTCGCCGATGGACGAGGTGGCCAGCGATCCGATGGACGCCCAGCCCGAGGAATATGAAGTCGCGCTGGCGGCTTACCGGATGGAGGAGCGGACGACCGTCCAGGTCCGCCAGATCCACAGCAAGTGGGCCGGCCTTCGCACCTTTGCGCGGGATCGGCATCCGGTCGCGGGATTCGCTCCCGACGCCGACGGCTTCTTCTGGCTGGCGGGGCAGGGCGGCTTCGGCCTCCAGACCTCGCCGGCGATGGCCGCAATCGCCGAATCGATGATCACCGGGAGCAGCTGGCCGGTGCCGGGCGTCAGCACCGCCGAGCTACGTGCCGAGCGGCTCTTCGGGTAGCCGGCAAAGGTCGACCCAGCGCTCGCCAACCAGCTCGAACAGCCGGTCCGTAGAAACTTCGACCGAAGTATTGAGCGACCCGCCTGCCGGATAGACCATGTCGAAGGCTTTCAGCGAGACGTCGAGAAAGACCGGTAGCGGCTTCTTCAAGCCGAAGGGACAGACGCCGCCGACCGGATGGCCGGTCACTTCGAACGTCTCCTCGGCACCTAGCATTCTTGGGCGAGCGCCGAACTCGTCCTTGCATTTCCGATTGTCGAGGCGCGCATCGCCGCGGGTGCAGAGCAGGAACAAATGTTCGCCGGCGCGTATGGCGAGGGTCTTGGCGATGCGGCCCGGCTCGACGCCGAGTGCGTCGGCTGCAGTCGCGACGGTCGCCGTCGTCCCCTCGACCTCGATGATTGGCAGGTCGGGTGCATGGTCCCCGATCCAGCTGCGAACCGACTGAGCGCTCATTCGCCGATGACGTGTAGCGCGACCTGGCGCTCGGGCGTGTTGCGGCGGTGCTCGAACAGGTAGATGCCCTGCCAGGTGCCGAGCAGCGGCTCGCCGTCCCTTACGGGAACCGACAACTGGGTGGCAGTGAGGGCGGTGCGAAGATGCGCCGGCATGTCGTCCGGCCCTTCCTCGTCATGTTCGTAAGCGCCCTGTTCCGGCGCGATGCGCTCGAAATAAGCTTCGAGATCGTGCCGGGCAGCAGGCGCGGCATTCTCCTGAATGAGGAGAGATGCCGACGTGTGACGGCAAAACAGGGTCAAAAGGCCGTCTCGGATGCCGCTTTCACGCACGAATTCGCGCACGGAATTGGTAAATTCGTGCAGTCCGCGGCGCTCGGCGCGAATCGCGAGAATCGTACTGGCCTGGCGAAGCATGCGATGCGCCTAGCCTGCGCGGAAGCGTCGTTCCAGTTGCCCCAAAAACAAAGCGCCCGCGAGGACGCGGGCGCTTCTTAACACGTTGAAATGGCTGTCTTAGCCGTTGCCACCCGTCGAGGTCGAGCCACCGCCCATCAGCCAAGTCCAGAACCCAACGCGGCCAGCTTTCACGCTCTTCATGTTTCGTCCCCTAATGCACTGCGATTCGGCAGTCGGGGACCATTATTAACCTTAATTGATATGGTTGACAAACGATTCACCACGTTCGGCGCGCGGGCACGCGAATAATTGGGCTGCGAATTGGTCGGACGGAAATGAATGACGGCTCGCGAAATGCGAGTCCGAACGGACTCAGGCGGCGGTTCGCCGGCCCGTGGAAGTGATGCGCTTCATCAGCGTTTCGATGTTCATCGGGCGCCCGACCGCAAAGCCCTGCGCGATATCGCATTCCATTTCGGCAAGAAGCTCGAGGATGTCGCGATGCTCGACGCCTTCGGCCACAACCTTCCGCCCGAGAGAGTGGGCCAGGCCGATCGTCGACTGCACCATCAGGCGGTCGCTGCGATTGTCGACTATGCCCTTGACGAAGCTCTGGTCGATCTTGAGCTCGGTCGCCGGGATCTTCTTCAGATATTCGAGCGTCGACTGACCGGTCCCGTAATCGTCGATCGCGATATTGATGCCGAGATCGCGCAGCCGGTTGATCATGTCGAGCGCTTCGCCGCTTTCGCCCAGCGCGGCGGTTTCCGTGAGCTCGAGAGTCAGGAGGTTCGGAGCCAGGCCATGGCGCGCGAGCAACGCGGAGAGGCGAAGCGTGAAGCCCTTGTCGGTCAGGAGCCTGGCCGAGAGGTTCACCGCGATGCTGAAGTCGCTGCCCCGCTTGTTGATTCGCGCGGCGGCGGAAACTGCGTGGTCGAGGACGAAATCGGTCAGTTTCCCGATCCGGTCATGCTGTTCCGCAGCGGCGACGAACTCGGTCGCCGCGATCGGCCCCTTATCGGGGTGCGTCCAGCGCGCGAGCGCCTCGGCGCCGATGATCCGGCGCGACGCGATGTCGACCTTGGGCTGGTAGGCGACCCAGACTTCACCGCGGTCGATGGCCTCGTCGAGCCGGCTCAGCATCGACAGCCGCCAGGAGGCGTTCTGGAGCGATTCCGGATCGTGATATTTCCATTTGAGGCCGTGGTGCGCCGCTTCGTCGGCCGCGACGAGAGCGCTTGCCAGACGGTTGCCGAGCGACCGCCCGCTTCCGAGCTCGACCCCGAAGGCGATCGTCAGGTCCATCGATAGGCCGCCGACACGGGCCGGATTGCGGAACAGCGCGTGGAGTGCGTCGAGATGGTTGCCGAGCGGCTGCTGGATTTCTTCGAACCAGGCGAAGATACCGCCGTCGCCCTGATAGAGCTTGCGGTTCGGCGAACCGACGCGAAGGCGCGCGACGATCTGCTCGATGAGCCGGCTCTCGCTGTTCGGCGGGAGCGTCGAGACGATCTCCTCGTAATTGAGAATTCGCGCCGCAACCAAGGGCCGCTTGCGCCCGTCGCGCGCGAGCCGAAGCGCGTTTAGGTTCGGCAAGCTCGAAACGGGATTGACGAGCCCGCTTGTCCGATAGGCGCGCCAGGCAAGCACCGACCCGACGATCAGAAGCACGAACAGCGCCGGCGTGATGTCGAGGAAGACCAGTCGGGCCTCCAGCGGCGCCGGACCGAACAGGAACAGCAGGAACGCGCCCATCAGCAACAGCGCCTGGTCGCGGCCCCTGCGACGCTGGACCACCAGCGCGCCGAGGGCGAGCGCGGCAAGGAACAGCGGGATCCAGCCGAGGTCGAGCGGGGTCCCGCTCTTCAAAGTCTCGGCACCGATTGTCTGGACATAAACGCCGCCGGCGCGGCCATGGCCCGGGATGAAGAAGATATCGTTCAGGATTTCGCTCGTCATCCCGATGACGACGTCTTTGCCGGCCAGTGCGGATTTCGGCAGGCGACCATCCAGGAGCGCGGCGGCGGAGTAGGTAGGAATGCTTTCGAGCTTCAGCGAATAGTCGAGCGGAAACCACTTGCCCGCAGGACCATCGATATTTGCGAGGCTCGCGGCGAAGGACGGGACCTTCTGGCCGTCAAGCGTCGCCGCAAACGGCAGCCTGAGCGCTGCGTTCTGGTAATTGTAGTCAGCGTTGGCGAGCGCAAGCTTCGCGTTCTGCCGGAATATCGGCAGCGGCCGGTCGGAGATGGCCTTCTTGGAGCTGAGATCGCCGATGACCGAACGCACGAAGAGATTGACGCGCCCGGAGCGCTGGATCGCGGCGGCGAACGTCGCGTCGTCGGTCGGGTTCGAGGCGAACGAGAAGTTGAGGTCGAAGTAGATGCGGTGGGCGCCGGCTGCCGTCAGCCGATCGACCATTTGCGCGTCGTAGCGGCGCGGCCACGGCCAGTTGCCGACCTGGCGGAGCGAATGGTCGTCGATCGCGATGACGACGATGTCTCCGCTCGCATTGTGACGATGGAGGCCGTTCCGGGCGACGCGCAGATAGTCTTCGGCGACCTCGCCCAGGCCGAGAAGGCCGAAGATCAGGCCGGCAATCGCCGTCCAGAGAAGCAGCTTCCACGGCTTCAGCTCGGCGATCGTCTTCTCGCGCTTCGACACGTGCGCTTAATCCCTCCCGGATGGTCGCCCACGCATGCGCGCGAAAAGGTTAGCATTTCGATAACCGCGTCCCTCTTAACGGCCGTGCCACTCGACAGCTCGGGAAGGAGCCGCCACTAATGGCGCGCCGCTGAAGGGGAGGGGTCGTTGGACTTCATATCCATCCTGTCGATCTTCGTTCTTGCCTGTTTCGTTGGCTATTATGTCGTCTGGTCGGTCACGCCGGCGCTGCACACACCGTTGATGAGCGTGACCAACGCCATTTCCTCGGTCATCGTGGTCGGCGCGCTGATCGCCGCAGCGGCAGCAGGCGTGCCTGGATCGAAGTGGCTAGGGCTCGCCGCCGTCGCGCTTGCCAGCGTGAACATCTTCGGCGGGTTCGCGGTCACTCAGAGGATGCTCTCGATGTACAAGAAGCGGGAGCGCCAAGGGGACAAAACACATGGCTGAGGCGGCAATAGCGCAGCCCGCCTGGGTCCTCCTCGCCTACCTGATCGCCGGGGTCTGCTTCATCCTCGCGCTGAGGGGGCTGTCGAGCCCGGAAACGAGCCGGCGGGGCAACATTACCGGCATGATCGGGATGACCATTGCGGTCGTGACGACGCTCGCAATCCACAAGATCGCCTCGCTTCCGGAGATCGTCGGCGCAATGGTGATCGGCGGCGGCATCGGGCTCGTCACCGCCCGCAAGATCCAGATGACGGCCATGCCGCAGCTGGTCGCGGCGTTCCACAGCCTGGTCGGCCTCGCCGCCGTACTCGTCGGAACGGCGGCCTACCTGAATCCGATGGCGTTCGGCATTGCCGTGCGCGTCACGCCGATCGCCTCCCCGTCGTTCGTCAGCATCTTCCCGCAGAGCCGAATCGAGATGGGCCTCGGCGTCGCCATCGGTGCAATCACCTTTTCCGGGTCGGTGATCGCCTTCCTCAAATTGAACGGCAACATGTCGGGCAAGCCTATCCTCCTGCCGCTGAGGCACGTGATCAACCTC
>DATCJM010000067.1:0-4602 GCA_036562805.1 Sphingomicrobium sp. | reverse complement strand
GTCGAACCCGCACTCGATTCCCATCTTCACCGCCGCGACGAACTCGTCGCGCACTCGGTCCATGTCCGCGCGCGTCATCGGCGCGGGCACCTGATTGACCGGCGACCAGGGCACATCGCTGGCGGCCATCACGGGCCAGTTGCCGTCGTCGAGCGGAACGTCATTCCCCTCCCAGCCGACCCGCGTCGAACCCTTGCCGCCCGAATGGCCGAGCTGGAGGCAGATCTTCGCCTTCGAATTCGCATGGACGAAATCGACGATGCGCTTCCATGCCGCGACATGATCGGCGTTCCACATGCCGGTGCAGCCGGGGCTGATCCGCCCCTCGGGCGAGACGCAGGTCATCTCGGTGAAGATGAGGCCGGCGCCGCCGATCGCGCGTTCGCCATAGTGCACGAAATGGAAGTCGTTGGGGACGCCGTCGACCGCCGAATACATCGCCATCGGCGAGACCGTCACGCGGTTCTCGACTCCCATGTCGCGGAGCTTGAACGGGGCGAACATCGGCGGCGCCGTCTTGTTCGATCGACCGTCCGTCGCGCGCTTCCAGAACCAGCGCTCGACCGTCTCCAGCCATTCGCGATCGCGCAGCCGCAAATTCTCGTGGCTGATCCGCTGCGATCGCGTGAGCAGCGAATAAGCGAACTGAAGCGGCTCGAAATGCGTGTAGCGCTCCAGGGTCTCGAACCATTCGGTCGAGTTGCGGGCGCTGTTCTGGAGCTTGAGCACTTCGAGGCTGCGCTCCGCCTGATATTCGTCGAGCGCCGCTTCGAGGCTGAGGCCCTTCCGGTTGAGCACCTCGGCTAATTTGATCGCATCCTCGAGCGCAAGCTTCGTCCCGCTGCCGATCGAGAAATGGGCAGTGTGGGCCGCGTCGCCGAGCAGGATGACATTGCCGCTCGTCCAGCGCTCGCACTTGATCCTGCGGAAGTTGAGCCACGCGGCGCTCCCGATCAGGTGAGTCGCGTTGGACTGGAGCTTGTGACCGTCGAGATATTTCGCGAACAGCCGCTCGCAGGTGGCGATGCTTTCGTCCTGCGACATTCCGTCGAATTCGAAGTTCCGCCAGGTCTGCTCCGAGCACTCGACGATGAACGTCGAGCAGTCGGGTGCGAAGCGGTAGGCGTGTGCCCAGATCCACCCGTGCTCGGTTTCCTCGAACGCGAAGGTGAAGGCGTCGAAGACCTTGGATGTGCCGAGCCACACGAATTTGTTCGCGCGCACGTCGACATCGACGCCGAACGCCTGCGGCTCGGCGTCGCGGAATCGCGAATTGATGCCGTCCGACGCGATGACGAGATCGTAATTGCGCCACTTCGGGTCGGCGGGGTCGCACTCGGCTTCGAAGTCGAGCACGACCCCAAGCTCGCGCGCTCGGTCCTGCAATATTTGCAACAGCCGCTTGCGGCCAATGCCGATGAAGCCGTGGCCGCCGGACGTGATCGTTTCGCGCTTGAAGTGGACGTCGATATCGTCCCAGTGCGCGAACTCTTTCGTGATCGTCTCGGCCGAGACCGGGTCGTTGGCGGTGATGTTCTCGACCGTCAGGTCGGAAAAGACGACGCCCCAGCCGAAGGTCACGCCTGGCGGGTTGCGCTCGAACACCTCGACCTGGTGAGCCGCGTCGCGCAGCTTCATCGAAATCGCGAAATAGAGCCCCGCCGGGCCCGCACCGATGCAGGCGATCTTCATGAGCGCGAGTCGACGCCGCGGACGAACGCGTTGACGAGCGTGTTGAACTCCTCGGGCCGTTCGAGATTGCCGAGGTGCCCGGCGCCTTCGATCAGCTCCAGACGCGCGCCCGGGATGATGTGCGTGAGTTCGCGGGAGAGCGCGGGCGGCGTGATCTTGTCCTCCGTGCCGCACAGCACCAGCGTCGGCACGCGAATGTCGTGCGCCCGCTCGCGCTGGTCGGCGAGCCAGACCGCCTCCGCGCCGATGCGATAGGCGACAGGGTCGATGCGCGCCATGGTGTCGACGACCTCGCTGCGAACGGCTGGATCGGCGGGCTGGGCGAGAAGGATGTCGACGCGCGATTCGGCTGCAACTCTCAGGTTCTCGCTTGCAGCGACCGACCGTTCGTGGATCGCCTGCCCGTCAGGGTGCATGGCAAATGTATCGGCGAGGACGACGGAGGCGCACCGGCCTTGATCCGCATGGACCATTGCGATCGCCACCACGCCGCCTAGCGACAGGCCGCAGACATGGGCGCGGTCGATCCCGAGCTCGTGCATCGCCGAGATGACTGCCGAGGCATAATCGTCGCGGGTCGTGCCTTCGGGCGCGGGATCGCTCTCGCCATAGCCCGGATAATCGAACGCGACCGCGCGGCGGCTCTGGCCGAAGAATTCGAGCTGCGGACGCCACACGCTCTTGTCGGATCCGACTCCGTGGAGGAACAGGATCGGAGTCGCCTCGCCCGCACCCGATTGCGTGTAGCCGATGTCGTACCCGTTGTTGGTGATGATGCGCGGCATGCGGTTCATTCTGGCAGCGGCGGCCCGCGCACGCTAGCCTCAGCCCGATGACGCGAATGACCGTGAACGGGCAGCCCGTCTTATATCGGCTCGATCCCGAGACCCCGCTTTTGTGGGCGCTGCGCGACGCGTCCAATCTCACCGGCACGAAATATGGTTGCGACAGCCGCGACTGCGGCGCGTGCACCGTGATCATCGACGGCCGCGCGGTGACTAGCTGCAGCGTGACTCTGGCCGAGCTCGAAGGGGCGCAGGTGACCACGATCGAGGGTCTCTCGGCCGACCATTCGCATCCCGTGCAGCAGGCGTGGCTCGCCGAGCAGGCGACGATGTGCGGCTATTGCGAGCCCGGCTTCATCATGGCGATCGCCGCGCTTCTCCAGGCCAGTCCGAACCCGACTGACGAACAGGTTTCGGCGCTTCCGAACCTGTGCCGCTGCGGTGCGTACCCCCGAATCCGCAAGGCAATCGCGCGCGCGGCTCAGGCAGCCGCGGCCTCGCGCAACTTACAAACCTGAACATACGGCACCGAAACGGTTAAGCGACCGCTCAGGTCGACGAGTGCATTTGATGTGCAATGTTTCGGAAAGGTGTCCGTCATGCGTAAACTACTCATCTCCATTTTGCTTGCGAGTGCCGCGGCAAGCCCGGCGATCGCCGGCCCCCGCGACTCGAACGACCAGCAACAGTCCCGCGAAGACCGCCAGCAGGCCCGCCAGGAAGCGCGGCAGGAGCAGCAACAGGCCCGCGAGCAGGTCCGTGTCGACCGCTCGGCTGCGATGCAGCAGCAGCGGCAGGATTTCGCCGCTCGTCAGCAGTTCAACGGCGGTGAGCGCCAGCAGCAGTTCGCTGCCCGGCCTCAGTTCAACGGTGGCGAACGCCAGCAGTTCGCTGCGCGCCCGCAGTTCAACGGCAATTACCAGCAGCAGGTGGACGTCAACACCATGCGCGCCGAGCGCCAGGCTCAGCGCGACTCGATGGCGGCCCAGCGCGACCAGCGCATGCAGCAGATCCGCGAGCAGGTTCAGATGCAGCGGCAGCAGCAGCAGGACGCCCGCGACTTCCGCCAGCAGAACCGGCCGGTTCCGCAGGTAATGCGTGATCGCCATCCGCTGGAGGTCAGCAGCACGCCGCGTTTCGGTACGCAGCCGCCGCTCCGCGCCGATGCGGAGCAGCGCCTGCAGAACATGCACTGGAACCAGAACTGGCGGAACGACGGCCATTACGACTGGCGCCACTATCGCGACCATCACCGGTCGCGGTTCCACCTGAGCTTCTACATCGACCCGTTCGGCTGGGGCTATCAGCCCTTCTATGCGGGTTATCGGATGTGGCCGTCTTATTACGGCAACCAGTTCTGGATCGATCCGGCGCTTTACGGGCTGCCTTACCCGCCGCCGGGCGCAGCCTGGGTCCGTTATTACAACGACGTGCTCCTGATCGATCTCTATTCGGGGACCGTGTTGGACGTGATCCCCGGCTTCTTCTGGTAGAGCCAGACGAACCGGTCATCGAAGGGGCGTTGCCGCGTTGCGGCAGCGCCCCTTCTGCATTAGCGGCCCGACAAAGCTGAGCTGACCTTCGGGGAGGGACTTTCCAACATGAGAACCGCCGCACGCCTGATCCTCTCTGTCTCCATCATCGCGATGACTCCATTCATGCCACTGTCCGCGCAGGCTCCCGCCACGAACGCTCAGGCGAGCGCGCACGACCGCTTGTTCGAGGTCTTCAAGCAGAGCGACGAGGCGAGCCTCGAGCGTAATCCGCTCCAGGCGCTCTTCCGCGGCGACCTTCGCTATGCCGACAGGCTCGGCGATTTCTTCAGCGACGCTCATTACCAGGCCGAAAAAGCGGCCGCCGAGCATGACCTCGCGGCGCTGCACGCGATCCCGCGAGGACAGCTCAACCCGACCGATCAGATCGCTTACGACGTTTTCGAGAACCAGACCGAAGAGACTCTGAAGGGCTTCGCGCCGGATCTCCTCGCGATCCAGGAAGCGCTGCCGATGAATCACTTCTTCGGCATCCACACCGAATATCCGACGATCGCCGGCGGGCAGGGCGCGGCCCCGTTCAAGACGCTCGCGGATTATGAGAATAATCTGAAGCGCAACCGCGACTTCGC
>DATCJM010000055.1:0-11540 GCA_036562805.1 Sphingomicrobium sp. | reverse complement strand
TGGAACCGAAGCGACACGTCCTCCTGGTCCATGTCGACCGGGATCAATGTCTGGTCGCGATGCATGATCTCGGTGACCAAAGTCGTGCGCGGGGTCCTGAGGATCGTCGAAAGCTTGCAGGTCCCGACCGGGTGGTGGCTCGGGCTGACGACGAACACTTCCCAGAAGTCTGTCGGCAGGTCCGCGGTCGAACGCAGATAATCGATCACCTGGCCGACCTTCCAGTGCGCCGGGACAGCGCACAGGTCCCGCTGCATCAGGCGGCCCGCCGAATCCTCGGGATAGCCGAGCGCCTCCTCGACCGCGGCGCGGTCATCGGGCTCCATCCGCTGCAGGACCGCCTGTTGCTCGTCGCGGTCGAGGTCTTCGATCAGCGCGACCGCGTCGTCGGTTTCGAGCTGGGCCGCGATGTCGGCGACCTGCTGCGGCTCCATCTCGTCGAGCAGGTCCTCGCGGACCCAATCGTTCATCTCGGCGAGCACGTCCGGACTGACGATCCCGGCGAGCGCCCTCACGAGGCCGTCGCGCTCGTCGCTTCGAGCGGCTTCGATCAGGTCCGCGATGTCGGCCGGATGGAGCGGCTGCACCAGCCGCCGCGCAGTTTCGTCGTCGCCGGCGTCGACCGCGTCGAGCACCTTTTCGACGAATTCAGGACGGAGCCGGTCTTCCTCGTCGATCGCGTCGTTACGTGCTGTCTCGGCGGCGAGGTCAGGGGCGATGTGGTCGGTCTCGGCCATGGCGCTCCCCTCGATTGGACCCAGTGGGGAACCTCCTATGGTCGCGCCCGCTCTGGCGCAACCACCGACACACCCCTACATCGCGCTTCTTTCGAACCTTTCATTCGGAGTTCACCCATGGCCGACGCCGACCGCCTGCATCTTACCCTTTCGAGCGGCGGCGACGTCGTCATCAAGCTTCGCCCGGACCTTGCGCCGAACCACGTCCAGCGGATCACCGAGCTCGCCAACAGCGGCTTCTATGACAATGTCGCGTTCCACCGCGTGATTCCGGGCTTCATGGCGCAGGGCGGCGATCCAACCGGAACGGGAATGAGCGGATCGAAGCTCCCCGATCTCAAGGCCGAGTTCAGCCGCGAGCCGCACGTTCGCGGCACAGCCTCGATGGCGCGGAAGCCGGATCCGGACAGCGCCAATAGCCAGTTCTTCATCTGCTTCGATGACGCCGGTTTCCTCGACGGGCAGTACACCGTCTGGGGCCAGGTCGAGAGCGGCATGGAGCACGTCGACGCGCTGCCCAAGGGCGAGCCCCCGCGCGAGCCCGGCCGAATCGTCAAGGCAACGGTGCGCAAGGCCGGCGAGTGAATAAAGTCGCGCTCGTGACTGGCGCGTCGGCCGGACTCGGCGTCGAGTTCGCGCGCCAGCTGTCGAAGCGCGGGCATCGCCTGGTCCTCGTTGCGCGGCGCAAGGAACGCCTCGAAGAGCTCGCGAAGGAGCTCGGAAACGCGAGAGCCGTGGCGATCGATCTTTCGAAGAGCAATGCCGCTGCGAAGCTGATGGCGGACGTCGAGGAAAATGGGGAGACGGTCGACCTGCTCGTCAACAATGCGGGATTCGGACTGATTGGCCGCTTCGCCGAGCTCGATGCGAAGCGCGAGCGGCAGATGATCGACTTGAACGTCGGGACGCTGACCGATCTCTGCCGGGCCGTCGCACCCGCGATGATCAGGCGCAAATCGGGCGCGATCCTCAACGTCGCCTCAACAGCCGCCTTTCAGGCGGGTCCCGGCATGGGCGTCTATTTCGCGACGAAAGCCTTCGTGCTGTCGCTCAGCGAGGCGCTCCACGAAGAATTGAAGCCGCACGGGGTCAGGGTCAGTTGCCTGTGTCCTGGCCCGACGCGTACCGAATTTGGCGACGTGGCCGGCCTCAAGGGCGACCTCGCGAAAGCCTTCGAGAAGCTGGCGATGGATGCCGCGACGGTCGTCCGCCTGGGGCTCGATGGCCTCGATCGCAATCGCGCAATCGTGATTACCGGGAAGATCAACAAGCTCGGTGCCGTGGGCACCCGGTTCCTTCCCCGGTCGGTGATTCGCAAAATCGCCGGAGCGATCAAATATTGAGGGTGAAAGTGAACCGGCGCGCGGCTGGCGCCGTTGCGCTACGGGGATGGGCCCAGGACAGGAGAGACGATGCCCGAAGCTGACACGATCGAGCGCGTGAAATCGCGCAAGGTGCAGGTCGCGAGCCTGCCGCCGGCGGACAGCGGCCGCGGCTTCGCTCGGCTTCCGGATCGGCTGATGGACGAGCTCGGGCTCGCCGAGGGAGACGTCATCGAGATCGTCGGCAAGCGCTCCACTGCGGCGCGCGCGATCCGCCCCTATGGCGAGGACGAGGGGATCGACATCATCCGCCTCGATGGCCTCCAGCGCGCGAATGCCGGCGTCGGCTCGGGCGACTTCGTCGAGGTCAGCAAGGCGGCATCGAAGCCGGCGACCCGGGTCGTGTTTGCGCCGGCGCAACCGAACGTTCGCCTGCAGGGTTCGGCGGAAGCGCTGAAGCGCACGTTTGCCGGCCGCCCATTGGTCGAGGGCGACGTCGTGTCGACCACCGGCCATCAGCGCGTCAACGCCGATATGCCGGATCACATCCGCCAGATGCTCAACGCGCCGGCATTTGCCCTTCAAGAGCTGCGATTGGTGGTGGTCTCGGCAGCGCCGAACGGCATCGTCCACATCGACGGCAAGACCGCTGTCGAGCTGCTTCCGGAATATAAAGCAGTCGACGGCCAGCGACGAGCCGACGTCACCTATGACGACCTTGGCGGAATGCGCGACACGATCGACGCGCTTCGCGAAATGGTCGAGCTCCCGCTGCGGCACCCTGAATTGTTCCAGCGCCTCGGCGTCGATCCGCCCAAGGGCGTTCTGCTGCACGGGCCGCCGGGCACCGGCAAGACTTTGCTCGCCCGTGCGGTGGCGAACGAAAGCGCGGCCAAGTTCTTCCTCATCAACGGGCCCGAGATCATGGGCTCGGCTTATGGGGAGAGCGAGCGGCACCTGCGCGAGATTTTCGAGCAGGCAGCACAGGCGGCACCCTCGATCATCTTCATCGACGAGATCGATTCGATCGCGCCGAAGCGCGGCCAGGTCACCGGTGAGGCGGAAAAGCGGCTGGTCGCCCAGCTGCTGACTTTGCTCGACGGAATCGAGCCGCGGCAGAACACCGTGGTCATCGCCGCGACCAATCGGCCCGAGGCGATCGACGAGGCGCTTCGCCGGCCCGGCCGGTTCGACCGCGAGATCGTCGTCGGCGTGCCCGACGAACCGGGACGCCGAGAGATCCTCGGCATCCACACGCGCGGCATGCCGCTGGCGCCCGACGTCAATCTCGATGACCTCGCGCGGCGGACCTACGGCTTCGTCGGCGCGGACCTTGCTGCCTTGTGCCGCGAGGCCGCGCTCGAGGCCGTGCGGCGGATCATGCCGCGCATCAACCTTGCCGAGCAGGTGATTCCAACAGAGATCCTCGACGCGCTTTCCGTCGAACTCGCGGACTTCGACAATGCGCTGAAGCGCGTCCAGCCTTCGGCGATGCGCGAGGTGATGGTCGAAGCACCGCAGCTCCGCTGGGACGACATCGGCGGGCTCGACGAGGCGCGCGACCGCCTGAAGGAGGGCGTCGAGCTCCCGCTCAAGCATCCCGAGGCGTTCCGCAGGCTCGGCATCCGGCCGGCGAAAGGCTTCCTCCTTTACGGACCGCCGGGCACCGGCAAGACGCTTCTTGCCAAAGCCGCAGCCCGTGAGAGCGAAGCCAATTTCATCGCGACCAAATCGTCCGACCTGTTGAGCAAATGGTACGGCGAGAGCGAGCAGCAGATCGCCCGCCTGTTCAGTCGCGCCCGCCAGGTCGCGCCAACCATCATCTTCATCGACGAGCTCGACAGCCTTGTGCCGGCGCGCGGCGGCGGGCTCGGCGAGCCGCAGGTGACCGAGCGCGTCGTCAACACGATCCTTGCCGAGATGGATGGCCTCGAGGAACTGCAGAACGTGGTCGTCATCGGCGCGACGAACCGGCCGACATTGATCGATCCGGCGCTGCTTCGGCCTGGCAGGTTCGACGAGCTGATCTACGTCGGCGTTCCCGATACGGCCGGGCGGCGCAGGATCCTCGCGATCCACACCGAGGGCATGCCGCTGGCCGAAGACGTGGACCTCGAGAAGATTGCCCAACGCACCGACCGGTTCACCGGCGCGGACCTGGAGGACCTGGTGCGGCGCGCGGGACTCACCGCGCTTCGCCGCGGGCTCGAAGAGGCGACCGTGACCATGGCCGACTTCGAAGTGGCACTGGGCGAAACGCGGGCATCGGTGACGCCGGAAATGCTCGAAGAGTATAGCCGCATCCAGGAAACCCTGAAGAGCGACGCCACCCGGCCGCTCGGCGGCATCGGCTTCGTCCTTCCCGGCATGCTCCATCCGCGGCAGGGCGGGAAGGAGTGAATCCTTCCGTCCCGGAAATCGCGCGGTTCGCAGTCGCACGTTCGACCAAGTCGCCGCACTGACGTTGGAAACTTGCCAAGCGGCGGCGCATTTGCCAACGCTCCGGCCCTCTTCGCCCTACGGGAGCATTCATGTCGACTTCACCCGCGCGGACGCTGAAAGGTTCTCGACGCGTCCAGCGCCGCCGCGACCGCCGCAGCCCAAGCCCGCAGTGGCAATTCCTGCGCGGGTTCCTCAAGAATCCGGTCATGGTCGGCTCGATCATCCCGTCGAGCCGGGTGCTGATCGACAAGATGCTCGGCCCGGTCGACTGGAACAATACGAAGGTCTTCGTCGAATACGGCCCCGGCGTCGGTACGTTCACACGGCCGATTCTCGACCGGCTTGGAGCCGAAGCGAAGCTGGTCACGATCGATACGAATCCCGACTTCACGCGCTATCTGCGCGAATCGATCGACGACCCGCGGCTGATCACCATCAACGGCTCCGCAGCCGACGTCGAGACGATCCTTGCCGACCACGACTTGGGGTCGGCGGATTATGTGCTTTCAGGCCTCCCCTTCTCGACGCTGCCGCCAGGCGTCGGTGACGATATTGCGGAAGCGACCTCGAACGTGATCCGCCCGGGCGGAGCGTTCCTGGTCTATCAGTTCAGCCCCAAGGTCCTCGATTTCATCAGGCCGCACTTCGCGCCGATCAAGCGCGGGTTCGAGTGGATCAACGTCCCCCCCGCGACGCTCTTCTGGGCCTACAAGTCAGCGACGAGCTAACGGCGCACTAGGTTCAGGCGCCTCGTGACGCTGTAATCCATGACGTTCACGAGGAAGTGCGAAAAAGCCCATTTGAACCGCTGCCACGGGTTTGCACGCCGTTTGTGCAGCTCGGGCGTGATCCATTTGCAGTCGGCCAGCTCGCGCTCGAAATAGCCGCGCATCGCATTGGCGAAGGCTTTGTCCTCGATCCGCAGCATGATTTCGAGATTGATGTAGAAGCTGCGATAATCGAAGTTCGACGAGCCGATGTGGACGATGTCATCGACGATCGCGAGCTTCGTGTGCAGCTTTGCGGGCTGATATTCATAGATTTCAACGTGGCGGCGGATGAGGCCACTGTAGCTGTGGCGCGCGGCGGCGACGGTGGCGACATTGTCGGACTTGGCGGCATTGATGATGCGCGCGCAACCGCGCCGGCCGACCCTGCCGATCCGCCGGATCATCGCTCCAGGAGGCGCGAAATATGCGAAAATCAAATCGAGGCGCCGCGCGCGCTTCATGTCGCGGCCGATGCTTCGCCACCAGCTGTTGCGAAGGCTCAAAGGGCCGCTGAACTTCCACTGCAGAGGCCCGCGCCATTCGTTATATTCGGCGACCATTCGCCGCAATGACCGCAGCTTCGAGCGCGGCCGCTTCGACCAGCGGAACAGGCTGTCGAAATAGCGCGCCGGAAGCACCGCTTCTGGCCCGTCGAGGCGGAGCCAGAGGTCGCGCCAATGCTTCGCGCTCCGGTCATCCAGATAGGTCGCGTCGATGTTCGCGCCGCCGATCAGCACAGTCGCTTCGTCAATCACGATAAGCTTCTGGTGGTTTCGCAGCAGGTATCGCCGGCCATAGCTCGGGTTGAACACGCAATCATGGCCACCGGCCTCGGCGAGATCGCGGAAGAAATCGGGCGTCGCTGCGGAGCCGAAGCCGTCGATCAGCAGCTTGACCTCAACGCCGCGCCGCGCGGCATCCGTCAAAGCATTGCGCACCGCATCGCCGTCGCGGTCAGGGTTGAACATGTACATCAGCATCCTGATGCTGCTCTGCGCCTGCGAGATGAGGGTGAGGAGCATGCCGAAGCGCTCCTGGCCGGTCTCGATGAGCTCGAGCCGGTTGCCGGCGATTTCGGCGCGGATCGGCGCTCGCGGCGCGGCTGGGGTCGCTTGATCGCCCATCACCCCGCTTTCCTTGACTTTCGAAGGTCCCGCAAGCTATTGGCGGCGCCTTCCTGACATCCCATATTCCCGGTTCGGAATAGCTTTGCGGAGCGACGAATGGCGCGCGTTACGGTTGAAGATTGCGTAGACAAGATCCCGAACAGGTTCGATTTGGTCCTGCTCGCGGCCCAGCGTGCGCGCCAGATTTCGGGCGGCGCCGACCTCACCATCGATCGCGACCGTGACAAGAACCCGGTCGTTGCGCTGCGCGAGATCGCGGAAGTGACGGTGAAGCCCCGCGACCTGGAAGAAGCGGTGGTCACCAACCTCCAGAAGGTGCGGATCGACGAGGAGGACGAGACGGAAGAGCTGGCTTCGCTGAGCGAGGCAGCCGAAGCGCTGCGCCTGACCGCGGCGGCTCCGCCACGCCCGAGCCCGTCCGGCGGCGATTACGAATAATTTCCATCTAGGCTGACCTGCGCGAGCCGGTTAGACCGGCTCCATGGTTCCCTTTTCGTTCGCGGGCGAAACGTTCGAGGCGACGGCCTCTGGCGCCCTTTACTGGCCGGCACAGGATGCGCTGCTGGTCGCCGACCTGCATCTCGAGAAGGCGAGCTGGTTCGCGCGCCTCGGCCAGTTCCTTCCGCCCTATGATTCGCATGCCACGCTGAGCGCGGTTGCAGCCGAGGTCGAGCGCAGTGGCGCGAGGCGCCTTTATTGCCTCGGCGATTCGTTTCATGACGCGTTCGGCTGCGACAGGTTGCCGCAGAGCGCGCGCGAGCTGTTGACCGAATTGACCAGCCGGCTCGACTGGACCTGGATCGTCGGCAACCACGATCCCGGCTTCGCCGATCATTGCGGCGGCGTGATCGTAGACGAGGTCCAGATCGCCCGGATCCTCTTGCGGCACGAAGCCGTCCCGGCGGAATCGCGGCCTGAAATCTCCGGCCATTTCCACCCCAAGCTGCGCGTCAGCGTCAAAGGGCGGCAGGTCTCGCGGCGGTGCTTCGTCGTGTCGCCAGCCAAGATCATCATGCCGGCGTTCGGGTCGCTGACCGGCGGCCTCGACGCGCACCACCCGGAAATCCTGCGCTCCGCCGGGCCCGCTGCGGCCGCGCTCGTCCCCGTCTCCGACCGCCTGCTGCGATTTCCACTCGCGGCGTGACACAACAAGCGTCCCCACATGGGGAAGGCTCAAGTGACTGTTCGCACCTCGATCGCGATCGCTCCGCTCGGGCTCAGCAGCATCCGGGCGACCGCCGCGCGGGTCTTTCCGAAGGTCGCGGCCTGGAGCTCGTTGCGGGCGGCGTGGCGGTCGAACTTCGAGCCCTGCGCCTCGGCATCACGCTTGAGCCGGTCGAGATGCTGTTCGAGATTGGGGATGCCCTCTTCCGGGTCGAAATCCATGCTGACTTCAAGATCCGGCGACCGTGGCATTCGCCTTATGCTTCGCGGCTTGGCTGCCAATGTGCAAGCCCCCAGCAGGTGCGATTGCGTGCGCCCGCCGCTGTTCCTAAACCTCGGCCATGGTGATGAGACATTTTCTGCTGCTCGCAGCGGCAATCGCGATGATGCCGGCGGTCGCCGGCGCGCAACCGATCGATGGGAAGGTCCAGGCGCGGATCGACCGCATCTTGAAGGCGACGCCGCTGATCGACGGGCATAACGACCTCGCCGAGCAGCTGCGGGAGAATTACGATTTCAGCGTCGACAATCTCGCGAGCGCGACGGACAACAGGCCGGACCATCCGCTGATGACCGATATGGCCCGGCTCCGCGACGGGCGCGTCGGCGGGCAGTTCTGGTCCGTCTACATACCTTCGGAAGTCACCGGCGACCACGCCATCCGCGACACGCTCGAGCAAATCGACATCGTCAAAAGATTCGTCGCGGCTTATCCGGACGACCTCGAGCTCGCGCGGACGGCCGACGACGTCGTGCGCATCCACAAGGCCGGAAAGGTGGCGTCGCTGATCGGCATCGAAGGCGGGCACCAGATCGGCGGAAGCCTCGCCGCGCTGCGTCAGTTCTACGACCTCGGCGCGCGCTACATGACGCTGACGCATTTCAAGAACAACGAATTCGCAGACAGCGCGACCGACGATCCCAAATGGCACGGCATCAACGATTTCGGCAAGACGGTCATCCACGAGATGAACCGGCTCGGCATGCTGGTGGACTTGAGCCACGTTTCGCCGGAGACGATGCGCGACGCGCTGGACGTCAGCAAAGCGCCGGTGATCTTCTCCCACAGCGATGCCCGGGCGCTCGCCGATCATCCTCGCAACGTCCCGGACGACATATTGAAACGACTGCCCGCGAACGGCGGCGTGGTGATGGTGAACTTCTATCTAGGCCATCTGTGGGACACGTATCGCGACTGGGACGCTGCGCATTCGGCGGAGGAGGCCCGGCTCGCCGCGCTCTACACGGGCCAGCCGGACATCCGGAAGGCCAAGCTCGAGGAATGGGTGAAGACACATCCGACCCCAAGCACCGGCGTCGGGATCATCGCCGACCACATCGAGCATGTCGCGAAGGTCGCCGGCTATGATCATGTCGGCCTGGGCGGCGATCTGGACGGGATCCCCTATGACGGGGCGCCGCCGGGCATGAACAGCGTTACCGGCTACCCGCTGCTTTTCGCCGAATTGATTCGGCGCGGTTGGTCCGACGAGAATCTCTCAAAGCTAGCGGGGGGCAACGTACTTCGAGTCCTGCGTCAAGCCGAGTCCGTGGCTGCATCCATGAAAAACGAGCCGCCGGCGACCGCTCGGCTCGAGCCCTGGTCGGCGACCGATCCCTGGAAATGAGCAGCGCCGAGCGGCCGCTGCGCGCCGCGATCATTCCCGTGACTCCGCTTCAGCAGAATTGCACTTTGCTGTGGTGCACGAAGACGATGCGCGGCGCGTTCGTCGATCCGGGCGGCGACTTGCCGCGCCTCAAGGCCGCAGCCGAGCAGGCCGGCGTGACGATCGAGAAGATCCTGCTGACCCACGGCCACATCGACCATTGCGGCGGCGCGGGCATTTTCGCCGAAGAGCTCGGCGTCCCAATCGAGGGGCCGCACGAGGAGGATCGGTTCTGGATCGAGAAGCTTGGGAGCGATGGCCCCAAATACGGAATCGTCGGCCGTCCGTTCGAGCCTTCGCGCTGGCTCGCAGACGGCGACCAGGTAAGGGTCGGCGAGCTTGTATTCGACGTCCGTCACTGCCCTGGCCACACGCCGGGGCACGTCGTCTTCCATCACCGCGAATCGAAGCTCGCGCTCGTCGGCGACGTGCTGTTCAAGGGCTCGGTCGGGCGGTGGGACTTCCCGCGGGGCGACCAGCAGCAGCTCCTTCGTTCGATCACCACCAGGTTGTGGCCGATGGGCGACGAGACGGCCTTTGTACCGGGCCATGGTCCGATGTCGACGTTCGGTCATGAGCGGCAGACGAACCCCTTCGTCGGCGATGCGGCGCTTGCTTCCGCCTGACTTGCAACAACGAGCCGTTTCGCTATAGGGGCCGCGGTTCGCGACGATCCGGCCGCCGCCGCGGGGTCTCCCCCGACGAGATGAGGCGCAGATCGTCGCAATTTTTATTGATGTCATTTGTATCGAAGGTGCCGCAATGGCTGTCCCCAAGAGAAAAACCTCGCCGTCGAAGCGGAACATGCGCCGCAGCCATCATGGCCTGAAGGCGACCAAGTTCCAGGAATGCCCTAACTGCGGCGAATTGAAGCTGCCGCACAACATGTGCTCGGCGTGCGGCCACTATAACGGCCGCGAAGTCGTCTCGACCGAGGCCTAAGCCAGACAGGCCTCGCGATGGACGGGGGCCCACGGATCGCAATCGATGCCATGGGGGGCGACACTGGCGCCTCGGCAATGATCGCTGGCGCCTCGCGCGCACTGCGCAAGGACCCGTCGCTGCGTTTCACCTTCTACGGCGACGAGCCGCGCGTTCGTGACGAGATCGAAGGGCACAAGAACCTCCCCGACCGCGTTGCGGTCATCCATTCTCCCGAAGCGATCGAGCCGAGCGAAAAGCCGAGCCAGGCGATCCGTCGCGCCCGAACCACCTCGATGGGAATGGCGATCAACGCGGTCAAAGAGGAAAGGGCCGACGCGGCACTCTCCGGCGGCAACACCGGCGCACTGATGGCGATGTCGAAGCTCGCGCTGAGAACTATGCCAGGCATCGACCGCCCTGCCCTCGCCGCGCTGCTGCCGACCTTGGGCGAGACCGATGTCATCATGCTCGACCTCGGCGCGAATACCGAGTGCGACGCCCAGAACCTCGTCCAGTTCGCTGTAATGGGCTCGGCCTATGCCCGCACGGTCCTCAAGATCGGCGTCCCGCGGGTGAAGCTTCTCAACATCGGCACCGAGGAACTGAAAGGCACCGACGAGCTCAAGGCCGCCGCGGCTTTGCTGCGCGAAGCCGATTATCTGCCGTTGCGCTTCGACGGCTTCACCGAGGGCGACCAGTTGTCGCGGGGACAGGTCGACGTGGTCGTCACCGACGGCTTTTCGGGCAACATCGCGCTCAAGACGGCTGAAGGCACGGCCCGCTTCGTCACCGATTTGCTGCGCCGAGCATTCAAGAGCTCGCTCCGGTCGAAGGCGGGATTCGCCCTGTCGCAGCCGGCACTCAACCTGCTCAAGGTCCACCTTGACCCCAATAATCATAACGGCGCCGTCTTCCTCGGCCTCAACGGGCTGGTGGTGAAGAGCCACGGCAGCGCGAACCCGAAGGGTGTCGCCAATGCGATCCACGTCGCCGCCAGCATGGTCCGCAACGACATCACGCGCAGGATCGGCGAGGACCTCGACGATTTCCGCGCCCATGCCTTCGCCAACGGCACGGCGGCATGAGGCGCTCCGTGGTCCTCGGCGCCGGCAGCGCTCTGCCGAAGCGGCGGGTCACCAACGAAGAGCTGGCTCAGAGCGTCGAGACCAGCGACGAGTGGATCGTCGAGCGGACGGGGATCCGCAGCCGCTATGTCGCAGGCGAAGGCGAGACGACGGCGAGCCTTGCGGTCGATGCGGCGCAGCGCGCGCTGGAGCATGCCGGTGTCGAGGCGGTGGAGATCGACCTCATCGTGCTTGCAACCGCGACACCGGACCAGACCTTCCCTTCGTCGGCCACGAAAGTCCAGGCGGCGCTCGGGATCAAG
>DATCJM010000053.1:0-5069 GCA_036562805.1 Sphingomicrobium sp. | reverse complement strand
GCGCGGGCATCGTCCGTCGCGCCATCGCACTCCTGCGCGCGGGCCGCTCCGTTCGCATCAGCGGAGAGCAGCAGCTCAGCGTGGCGGCGGTAGAAACCGCCACCGTCGATTATCTCGCGCTTAGGGATCCTGATCAGTGCGCAGAGCTCCTCATCAGCGGCAACCGGGCGGCAGCGCTCAAGCTTGCAAACGAGCGCGAGGCGGCCGACCCGAATGCGCCCGTCGTCATCGAACGTGCGTCCTGGCTCGATCCGGCGACGGCGCTCGCGATCGCCGATCCCGGACGCGACCTGGACAGGGGCCCAGTCGGACCGTTGCGGCCCGCCGATGCGCGATGCGCGCAGTCGGCGTCGGCAGCGCTTGCGCTTGCACGCCTGGCCGGGTTGCTCCCGGCATTGTGGATCCTGGCGCCGGACGATTCGGAGCCTGTGATCGCAATTGAGGACATTGAGCGCGAGCGCGCTCATCCGTCGCTCGAAATCGTTGCTCGCGCCGGGCTCCCTCTCGAGGAATTGCCGCCGGCCCAAATTGTCGTGTTCCGCGCTTCCGACGATGGGCAGGAGCATGTCGCGCTGGTGATCGGCGCCTTTGGCGGAAAGCCCCCGCTGGTCCGGCTCCATAGCGAATGTCTCACCGGCGACGTGTTCGGGTCACTCAAATGTGATTGCGGACCGCAGCTCAAGGAAGCGCTGCGCATCATCGGCGACGCGGGCGGCGGTGTGCTCCTGTATCTGCGCCAGGAGGGACGCGGAATCGGGCTCGCGAACAAGATCCGCGCTTATTCGCTGCAGGACCGCGGACTCGATACGGTCGATGCGAACCGCCGCCTCGGTTTCGCGGACGACGAGCGCGACTATGGTCATGCGGCGGCGATGCTCCGCGCGCTGGGCATCGACAGGGTCAGGCTTCTCACCAACAACCCGGCAAAGGTGCGAGGACTGGAGGCGGCCGGAATCAACGTGGTCAAGCGGGTCGCCCATCAGATGCCGGCCAACCCGCACAACGCCGATTATCTCGACACCAAGCGCAAGCGCAGCGGTCACCTCCTGGTCTGACATTACGCCAGCAGGCGGGCGACCTCGTCGAAGCTTTGAGCGATCTCGATGACACCGACCGCTCGCAACATCTCGACATGGCCGTCGAGGCAGTGTGCGCCGGCGGCAAGGCCGATTACCCGGGCGCCGGACGCGAGCGCGCCTGTCGCGCCGACCTTCGAATCTTCGAGGATGACTGTTTCGGAAATGCAGACCCCGAGCTGGTCAGCGGCGTGGAGGTATAGATCGGGGGCTGGTTTGCCGCGCTCTACATGCTCGCGACCGCTGTAGATGTGCGGCTCGAACTGGTCGCGAATGCCGAGATGGTCGAGATGGGTGCGGACCCAATGGCCGGAACTCGACGAGGCGATCGCTCGCGGAAGAGTTGCCGGAAGAGCTGCGACGAATTCGATCGCGCCGCTAATGGGCTGAATTCCTTCGTCTAAAGCGCGGCGACTCGCCTCGCTCATGCGGTCGTGGAATTCGGACGGAAGCGGCCGGCCGATGCGGGCCTCGATGACCTCGACAACGCGGCGGCCGGCTAGGCCGGTATAATGCTCGATCGCTTCCTCGAAGCTGGTCGGATGGCCAAGCTCGGTCAGCAGCTCGGCGGTGAGGCGATTCAGCTCATATTCGCTTTCGAGGAGCACGCCGTCGAAGTCGAAGATGATCGCAGCGGCGCGCAAGGCTCAGTCTTCGAACAGAGCGGTGCCGACGCGCACGGCGGTTGCGCCAAGCATTACGGCGGCTTCGAAATCGCCGGACATTCCAATGCTTAAGCCATTGACGTCATGACGTCTGGCAAGCTTCGCCAGAAGCGCGAAATAAGGCGAGGGCTCCACGTCCAGCGGCGGGATCGCCATCAGTCCGGCGAGCGGCAGCGGGGACGAACGGACCGAAGCGACCAGTGATCCAACCTCGCCGATGGAGCAGCCGCCCTTCTGCTCCTCCTCACCAATGTTGACCTGGACGAAGACCGACGGGAAGCGCGCGGTCTTCTCACCCTCTTTGACAAGAGCGTCGAGGAGGGACGCGCGATCGAGCGAATGAATCGCGTCGAACAGCTTCACCCCCTCGGCGGCCTTATTCGATTGCAGGCGGCCGATGCCGTGCAGGCGCAAATCGCCGTAGCCGGCAAGCAGCGGCGGCCATTTCGCCAGCGCTTCCTGTACGCGATTCTCCCCGAAGTCGCGTTGGCCGGCCTCGATCAGCTCTTCGATCTGTTCCGCGCTGCGCCCTTTGCTGACGGCGATGAGCTGGACGTCGCCAGGATCGCGCTTGGCAAGCTCGGCGGCGCGGGCAATGCGCCGCAGGATCTCCTGACGTCTCTGTGCGGCGCTGGCCATTGGTGCGCGCTATAGGAAGCGCCATGCGCCGCCGCCAGACCGTGCCGACCCAGTGGCTGATCGTCAGGGGCGGTGACGATGCGAACGGAATCGCCACTGCGATGCGGTTGGGCCGCGACTGCGGCGTGCTCGTGATCGGCGAGCTCGGCAGGGCCCAGTTGCTGCGACTGCGGCAGCGGCCGTTGACTATCGTGAGGGAGATGGCCGGTGTCGCTAAGCGCGTGCATGACGTGCATGAGCTCAGGCGTGCGCTCCTTGCCCGAACGCCGCTGATCTTCCTGTCGCCGATGCAGCCAACGCCGAGTCACCCGGATTGGGAGCCGATCCCGAGAATGCGAGCCGCGACGCTAGCGCAACTGGCCAAGCGTCGTCTGATTGCGCTCGGCGGCATGGATGGGCGCAAGTTCGCGCACATCAAGGATCTGGGATTTCAGGGCTGGGCGGGAATTAGCGCGTTCAGAACTTGAATGCAGTTCCGATATAGACCGCCTGGCTGTCGCGGCGGTCGTCCTGGAGCGCGGAGAGGCGATCGCGCTCGATATTGTAACGCACGCCGCCCGTCACGGCGATGTGGCGCGACAGCGAATAGGAGCTACCGACGTCCAGCGAGACGTTGTTGCCCTGGCGCAGGCCTGCGACCGGATTGCCGGTAGCGCGGTCGGTGCCGACGGCAACGCGCGTGCTGAGGTGGTTGTTGAGCGAGTAGCTGACGCCCACGACGGCGGTCTCGCGTCCGCCAAAGGCGGGGTCCGCGCTCTTCACCTTGGCGACGTCGCCCGACACGGCGAAGCGCCGCCATCCGACGGCCACGCCAAGATTATAGCTCGCCGGAGTCAGCGCGGTCGCCGCCGCCGGTGCGCTCGCCTGCGCGACGCTTGCCTCGGTCGGCGTATTCACACGCGCACGGATTGCGACGCGAACCTGCGAAGGACGGCCCTTGGCCGGCGCCGGCGTGAACTTGAAATCGGTCAAGGACAGGCTCTTGCCCGCAAGCGAGGCAGCGAGCTTGGGATCGGCATTGGCGGGCGTGAAGGAAGAGAGGCTGTCGAAGCTAAGCGATATCGCCGGCGGACGCTTTTTTGTGCCGGTCGCCGCGAATGCCGGGGTCAGCACGAGGCCCGCCGCGGCGAGCGCCGCGAGCCACCTGGCTTCCCTGCTTCTGACGACACTGAGCACAGACGAACTCCCTGTTCGCGAGTCGATATAGTCCGGCGAAGCTGAAGGTTCCATGAGCGCGAGTCGATTCGTTCATGCCCTGTTGCCGTTTTGGCACATAACAGCCGTGGAACGCCCGGTGCTTGCGGGAGCAAGCCTGCCACTATAACGCCCGACCGAAGTTCCGTCTGACCAAGGACCGCCGATGAATCGCCTGCACACCACTGCTGCTGCCCTCCTGGTGTTTGCGCTTGCCGGCTCCGGCTGCGCCCGCAACCGCAACGTCCCGAACCAGCTGGCGCCGTCGCGGGTGACGACGCTCGGCGTGAACAGTTATTTGTGGCGTGCGGCCGTCGATACCGTCTCGTTCGCTCCGCTGCTGCAGGCGAATCCGAACAGCGGCGTGATCATCACCGACTGGTATTCGAACCCGCGTGCGCCGGGCGAGCGGGTCAAGATCACGGTGGCGGTTCTCGATCCGGATTTGCGCGCGGATGCGCTCCGCGTCTCGGCATCCCGCCAGGTCTTCCAAAACGGCACTTGGGTCGATGCGCCAGTGTCGGCAGCGACGGTCCAGAAGCTCGAGGACATCATCCTCACCCGCGCCCGCGATCTGCGCCGCGTCGCCGTTCCGGGCTGATCCCGGGTCACTGAGATGAGCGGGCGTTTCGACCCGGGCAAGGCCGATCGCCGCTGGCAGGCGCGGTGGGCCGAGGAAGGCTGTTTCGCCGCGGACAGCGACAGCAACAAACCGAAGACCTACGTGCTGGAAATGTTCCCCTACCCGTCGGGGCGCATCCACATGGGTCACGTCCGCAATTATACGATGGGCGACGTGATCGCGCGCTATCGGCGCATGCAGGGCCACGAAGTGCTCCACCCCATGGGCTGGGACGCCTTCGGGATGCCGGCCGAGAATGCGGCAATGGAGCGCAAGGTACATCCTGGCGAGTGGACCTGGGCGAACATCCGGGCGATGCGCGAGCAGCTGAAGAGCATCGGGTTCGCGCTCGACTGGAGCCGCGAGTTCGCGACCTGCGACCCGGCTTATTACGGACATGAGCAGGCGCTGTTCCTCGACCTGTTCGAAGCCGGGCTCGTCTATCGCAAGGAGAGCGAGGTCAATTGGGACCCGGTCGACATGACCGTCCTCGCCAACGAGCAGGTGATCGACGGCCGCGGCTGGCGGTCGGGCGCGCTGGTCGAGCGGCGCAAGCTATCGCAATGGTTCTTGAAGATCACCGACTTCGCCGACGATCTGCTTGAGGGCCTGAAGACGCTCGACAACTGGCCCGAGAAGGTCCGGCTGATGCAGGAGAACTGGATCGGCAAGAGCCGCGGACTGCAGTTCCGGTTCCGTCTTGCGGAAGCGGTGGCCGGGATAGAGGAAGTCGAGGTCTTCACGACCCGCCCCGACACCATCTTCGGCGCAAGCTTCGTCGCGGTTGCGGCCGACCACCCGATCGCGCAGGCGGTCGCGGCCAGCGACGCGCAGGCGGCGGAATTCATCGCCGAATGCCGCGCCGGTGGCACC
>DATCJM010000050.1:0-11929 GCA_036562805.1 Sphingomicrobium sp. | reverse complement strand
ATCGAGCGCTTTCGCAACGGCGAGCTCGACCTGCTCTATGTCGCGCCGGAACGGGCAACGCTCGACGGCTTCCGGCGCCTCATCGACCGCGTCGACCTCGCCCTCATCGCAATCGACGAAGCGCATTGCGTCAGCGAATGGGGTCACGATTTCCGCCCCGACTATCGCAAGCTCAAGCCGCTGCTCGACGAGCATGCGGAGGTGCCGCGGCTGGCGCTGACGGCGACGGCCGACCGGCGAACGCGCGCCGATATACTGGCGCAGCTCGGCATCCCGGACGACGGTTTGATCGTCGCGGGCTTCGACCGCCCGAATATCCGCTACAACGTCCGCCCGCGCGAGCAGACGGGCAAGCAGCTGCGCGAGCTCCTGGCCGGCCAGCCGGGCCCAGCGATCGTCTATGCGCCAAGCCGCGACAAGGCCGAGAAGATCGCCGAGCAGATAGCCCGCGACGGCCGCCCGGCGCTTGCCTATCACGCGGGCCTCGATTCCAAGGTCCGCGCGCGCAACCAGGCCGCATTCGTGAATTCCGAGGAGATGGTGATTGCGGCGACCGTCGCGTTCGGAATGGGCATCGACAAGCCCGACGTGCGGCTGGTCGCCCACGCAGCGATCCCCAAGAGCATAGAAGCATATTACCAGGAGACCGGCCGAGCCGGCCGTGACGGCGAGCCCGCCGAGGCGTGGCTATTCTGGGCAGCGCAGGATTTTGCACTTGCGCGTCAGCGGATCGAGCAGGAGGTCGAGCCAGACCGTCGCCCAGCCGAGCGCGAACGGCTGAACGCGCTCGCGGCGCTGGTCGAGACGCCCGCCTGCCGCCGCGCCATCCTGCTCCGCCACTTCGGCGAGGATCCGCCCGAACAATGCGGCAATTGCGACAATTGTCTCGACCCGCCGGCGACGATCGACGCGACCGAAGTCGCGCGCAAGCTGCTGTCGGCGGCGTTCCGGACCGAGATGCGCTTCGGCGTCGGCCACCTTGCCGACGTGCTCGCCGGAAACGACAACGAAAAGGTGCGCAGCTTCGGACACCACCGCCTGTCGGTATTCGGGATCGCGTCGGAGGAAGAGATCGCGCTTGTACGCTCGGTCGCTCGCGCGTTGATCGCGCGGGATGCGCTGCGGTCGGACGCGTACGGCGGACTGTCATTCGGTCCGGGCGCCCGCCCCGTCCTGAAGGGTGAGCAGCAGCTGGTCATCGCCGTGCCGCCCAAGCGCGGTCGCGCTCGGCGCCGCGAGAGAGGCCCCGCCGATCCGCTGTTCGATGCGCTTCGCGAAGCGCGCCGGACACTCGCGGCTGAGGCGAATGTGCCCGCTTATGTGATCTTCCACGATTCGACCCTGCGCGAGATTGCCGCGGCGCGCCCGACCAGCCTCGCAGAGCTCGCGCGCGTCAACGGCGTTGGCCGCGCCAAGCTGGAGCGCTATGGGGACGCCATGCTTGCCGCCGTAGCCTCTGCACGTTGAGGCGATCTGACGGCTCGAATTCGAGGGGAGAGAGATGATTCGTAACCTTCTGCTTGCGTCCGCTGCCGTCGCGATGGCCGTGACGAGCGGGTCCGCATTTGCCGCGCCCGCCAAGTCGACCCGCACCGCCTCCGCGACTCTTCCGGCGTCCAACCCGTTCGCGCAGCCGAGCACGCTGCCGTTCCAGACGCCCGACTTTTCGAGGATCAAGGACAGCGACTATCTGCCCGCCTTGCTTGCCGGCATGGCGCAGCAGAAGCGCGAGATCATGGCGATCGCCAACAATCCGGCTCCGCCGACTTTCGCCAACACGGTCGTTGCGATGGAGCGCTCCGGGCAGCTGCTCGAACGCGCCGGCCTCGCGTTCAGCGCCGTCAACGGCGCGAATACCGACGACACGCTCCAGGCGACCGATTCGAAAACCGCGCCTTTGTTCGCCGCTCACAACGACTTCATCTACCTCAACCAGAAGCTGTTCCAGCGCTTCAAATATCTTCACGATCATCAGGCCGAGCTGAACCTGAACCCCGAGCAGGCGAAGCTGCTCGATGTCGATTACAAGCAGTTCGTCCACTCCGGGGCGGAGCTTCCGCCGGCGCAGCAGGCGCAGCTGAAGGCGCTCAACGAACGGCTGAGCACGCTGCAGACCGACTTCACCCAGAAGCTGCTCGCCGCGACCAAGGCAGGCGCCCTTCACGTCGATGATCCAGCGGCCCTTGCCGGTCTCTCCCCGGAGCAGCTGGCGTCCGCCCAGCAGGCGGCGAAGGACCGCAAGGCAAGCGGTTATGTGATCCCCCTGCAGAATACCACGCAGCAGCCTTTGCTCTCCTCGCTGACCAATCATGCGACTCGCCAGCAGCTGCTCGATGCCAGCCTGACGCGCTCGGAGCATGGCGACGCCAATGATACCCGCAACGTCATCAGCGAGATCGCCCAGCTGCGCGCAAAGAAGGCGGCGCTGCTCGGCTATTCGAATTATGCGGATTACGTCCTCTATGACCAGATGGCGAAGGACCGGGCGACGGCGGTCGGCTTTCTCGACCGGCTCGCGCCGGCCACTGCGGCGAAGGAGCGGCAGGAATGGTCCGACATCGTCGCTCTGGCCAAATCGCAGGGCGCGAATTTCCAGCCGACCGCGGCAGACTGGAACTTTTATGCCGACCAGATCCGCAAGCAGCGCTACGACCTCAACCAGGACGAGCTGAAGCCCTATTTCGAATATAACAAGGTGCTCGTCGACGGCGTCTTCTACGCCGCCAACCAGCTCTACGGCCTGACCTTCAAGGAGCGTAAGGACATCCCGACCTGGAGCCCCGACATGCGGGTGTTCGAGGTCTATGATCAGGACGGCAAAGAGCTTGCCCTGTTCATGGTCGACCCGTGGAAACGCGACAACAAGGGCGGCGGGGCGTGGATGAGCAATCTCGTCAACCAGTCCTACCTGCGCGGCACCAAGCCGGTCGTGTTCAACGTCCAGAACTTCACCAAGCCGCCGGCGGGCCAGCCGATGCTGATCACGTTCGATGACGTGACCACGATGTTCCACGAATTCGGCCACGCGCTTCACGGCATGTTCGCGGCGCAGACCTATCCGACATTGTCCGGGACCAACGTCGCGCGCGACTTCGTCGAGTTCCCATCACAGTTCAACGAGAATTGGGCGCTCGATCCGAAGGTGCTGCCGCACTACGCAGTCCACTACCAGACGGGCCAGCCGATCCCGCAGTCGCTGATCGACAAGATCAAGCGCTCGCGCACCTTCAATCAGGGCTATGAGAATGGCGAGGTCCTCGAGGCCGCCCGCCTCGACCTCGATTGGCATTCGCTCGGCGCCGATGCGCCCCGCGAGGACGTCGACCAGTTCGAAGCGAAGGCGCTTGCGAGCGGCGGCTACGACACCGCCGACGTCCCGCCGCGCTACCGGACCAACTACTTTGCCCACATCTGGAGCGGTGGCTACGCGGCTGGCTATTACGCTTATCCCTGGACCCGCATGCTCGCCCAGGATGCATTCGCCTGGTTCGAGGCGAATGGCGGCCTGACGCGCGCCAACGGGCAGCGCTTCCGGGACATGGTCCTCTCGCGCGGCAACACACTCGATTATGGCGAGATGTATCGCTCGTTCACCGGGCACGATCCCGACATCAAACCCTATCTCGAATATTACGGGCTTCCGACGGCAGGCGCGGGACCGGTGACGATCCCGGCGGCTGCGCCGGTTCCGGCGCCGGCCGCAACGCCCGCACCCACGCCTCAAAAGGGCGAGCGGGGCCGCTAGGGGATGATCCGCCAGCTTGACGACCGGACGTGGGTGAGCGGCCAGATCGCTCCCCACGAGGTCGCCGGACTGGCGGAGCAGGGCGTCACCGTTCTGATCAACAACCGGCCCGATGGGGAAGAGCCGGGCCAGCCGCTTGCTTCGGAAATCGAGCAGGCGGCGGCAGATGCCGGCATCGCCTATCGCTTCGTCCCGATCATCCGCGGCATCGGCCCGGCCGATGTGGAAGAGATGCAGCAGGCTCGGCAGGATGCCGAGGGCGGCAAGGTGCTCGCTTTTTGTCGATCCGGCATGCGTTCGGCGATGCTCTGTGCGCTTGCCCATCGCGAAGACGGCATGCCGAGCGCCGAGGTGCAGCAGCGCCTCATTGACGCAGGATTCGACCCCGGGCCGATCGCGCATCTGCTTTAGTCGTTAGACTCCAGCAATCGCTTCGCCAGTTCGAGGTCCTCGTCGAGGACCATCAGCCGCACAGGCATGAACAGCCCGCCGTAAGCGTAGTTGATCTCCGTATCGAAGAGCACGGATTCCACGCCTTCGCTCTCCAGGAACAGCCGTGCGAGATCGGCTTCGACGCGGCTATTGTATCGCGCGGCCTCGACGACGTCGGTCACCAGGGCTTGTCCGCGCCGGCCGCGATCTCCTCGGCGCGCGACTGCCTGCCGAGCACCGCATTTCGATGCGGAAACCGGCCGAAGCGCTCGATGATGTCGCGGTGGTGCTTCGCGTAGCCGAGCTGGTGGTCGTCGCCGAGCTCGGTGAACAGCAGCACCGCGCGGTTCTGGTCCTCCAGGCGCTCGCTGTGCTGGAACGGCATGTACAGGAACTTGCGCTCGTCTGGCGCGAGTTCCTTGTCGAAGCCGCGATCGACCGCGCCCTTGGCGATGCCGAGCGCGAGCGGGTCGGTCGAATATGCGTCGGCGCGTCCGCGGAACATGTTGCGTGGGAACTGGTCGAACAGAATGACGCCGGCGGCAGCGGTGAGAGGGTCGGTCAGGAATGTATCGACGGGGAGCTGCCTTTTTCCCGTCCACAGGTCGATAAAGCTCCGGCGGACCTGCTCGTCGAGCTCGGTGCCGCCATGCCACCATTGCTCTGGCTTCAGTCCGAACCAGAATTTCAGAACATCCGCGCGCCAGTCGCCGCTCACGCGGCGGTTCCTCCAACGGTGAGCCCATCGATCAGCAGCGTCGGCTGACCGACGCCCGCGGGAATGCTCTGGCCCGCCTTGCCGCAGACGCCGACGCCCTCGTCGAGCGCGAGATCGTTGCCGATTCCCTTGACCCGCGTGAGGACGGTCGGGCCATCGCCGATCAGCGTAGCGCCCTTTACCGGCTCCGCGATCTTTCCGCCGCGAATCCGATAGGCCTCAGTGCAGGAGAAGACGAACTTACCGCTGGTGATGTCGACCTGCCCGCCGCCGAAGCTCTTCGCGTAAATGCCGTCCTTGACGCGCTCGACCAGCTCGGCCGGTTCGTCCGTCCCGCCGAGCATGAAGGTGTTGGTCATTCGCGGCATCGGCGCATGGGCGAAGCTTTCGCGGCGGCCGTTGCCGGTGGGCGCCATACCCATCAGCCGCGCATTGAGCCGGTCCTGCAAATAGCCCTTGAGGATACCGTCCTCGATCAGGCACGTGCGCCCGGTCGGGGTGCCCTCGTCGTCGATGGTGAGCGAGCCGCGGCGCGCCTCGATCGCGCCGTCGTCGACCACCGTCACGCCGGGCGCTGCCACGCGATCGCCGATTCGGCCGGAAAAAGCCGACGTACCTTTGCGGTTGAAGTCGCCCTCCAGCCCGTGGCCGACGGCTTCGTGAAGAAGGACGCCTGGCCAGCCCGGCCCGAGCACCACCGGCATTTCTCCGGCGGGCGCAGCGACCGATTCGAGGTTGGCCAGCGCCTGCCCAAGCGCGATGTCGATCGCCCGGTTCCACTCGGAATCGTCGAACAGCCGACCGTAGAGATAGCGGCCGCCCAGCCCGTGGAATCCGGTCTCGCGGCGGCCGTTTTCTTCAGCGACGATTTGGACGCCGAGGCGGACCAGCGGGCGCACATCGGAAGCGACGAACCCGTCGGCGCGCACGATGTCGATCACGCTCCAGCTGGCCGACAGCATCACGCTGGCCTGGACCACGCGCGGATCGCGGCTGCGCGCGGCCGCGTCGATGCGCTCGCACAGGGCGACCTTCTCGGCGAACGGGACGAGGGTCAGCGGGTCCTCGGCACCGTACATCGACTGGTTTGTCCGTGGCGGTGAAGCGGCGGGAGAGGCTGTGCGAGGATCGAGCAGCTTGAGCGTCGCCGCGGCGCGCTCGATCGCCGCTTCGCTAATCTCGTTCGCGTGGGCGAAGGCGGTCGTCTCACCGCTGACGCCGCGCAAGCCGAAGCCGGAGCTGCTGTGATAATCGGCCGTCTTGAGACGGCCGTCGTCGAAGCCGAACGCTTCGCTTGCCGCATATTGCAGGAAGAGCTCGCCGTCGTCATGCGCGGAAAGATGCTGGTGAGCGAGCCGCCGGGCCGCCTCCGGGTCGAGGTTGCGATAGAGGAAGTGGCGCGGGTCGGGGGCGGTCATGCCGCTTGGTCCGCCGGTCCCCCCTCAAGGACGAAGCGGCGGTCGCAATAGCCGCACTCGACGAAACCCGTGTCCGGCTCGATCCGCAAGTAAACGCGCGGATGGCCGAGCGCCGGCGACACTTCGCCGGATCCGTCGCAGGCAATCTGGACGGATTTTACGCGGATGACTTCGGGCGGGGGCTGCACTTCCATCGGGCGGAAGTAGCAATCGCGCCGCCCGCCTTCAACGCCGAGGCTTAATTGTATTGGGCGAGGATCGTGAACGTGCCGGTGTAAAGCCCGTCCGTCTGATTGGCACCGACGTTCACTGTACCGCCAACGCCGACGAAGAATGCGTGCGTCGAATCGATGATCACGCTGGTGTTTTCGAGGTTGAGGGAGATGGGCATGCTGTTGCCCAACCCGTCCTTGATCGTTGCGGGAGGTGCGAGGAAAAGGTCGACCTGCTCGTTGGGCGTGCCGGCGCCCGCGAATTGAGCCCGCGCGCCCGGCGCGCTCGCAAGCGGCGTCACGCCGCCGGTGACCGACTGACCGCTGCCGTCGGCGGCGATGCTGACAGTGCCGGTGCTCGCCGAGGTGACGACGGTCCCGAAATCGAGGTCGCTGACCTTCGTGATCTTGAGCGGAATGAGGATCAGCGCCTTCCCGGTCGCGTCCTTCGTCGCAGACACGGGCGCCGCGGCGGCTGGCGAGGCAGCGACACCGGCCGCGATCGCGGCAGCGATGAGTAATTTGCGATTGTCCACGTCGGCACTCCTGAAATCAAAAAATCAGGAGAGCATGATGATCCAGCGCACCTCACCATGCATTCAACATGCGAAGTTCGCGCAAATTTAACCTTGTACCGCAACCATGGCGGCCGGAATCAGGGGTATTGGACGGTGACGCTGAAGGTGCCGGTGTAGGTGCCGTCGGGCTGGTTCGTGCCGACGTTGAGAGTGCCGCCGACGTTGAAGTTGAACGCGCTGTTGAGCGGGAACTTGCGGTTGGACTTTCCGTCCAGCGTCCAGTTGGAAACCGTCATCGTTCCGCCGCCGCCGACCCGGGTTAGCGTGACCGCGGTGCTCGGTATCCTGATGTTCACCACCGAGTTCTTCGAACCGGTCGCGGTGAAGGTGGCGGGGTGACCGGCGGTGCCCACCGGCACGATGGTTCCGGTCGTCGTCACGGCACCGCTCAGGGGATCGATCACCGCCGTGCCGGCAGTCGTCACGACCAGCTCGCCGAAATCGAGATCGGTCTTTTTGAGGATGCTCAGCGATTTCAGAATGCTTGCAGTACCGGTCGCGTTCTTCGTCGCGGCGACAGGCGCCGCCGACGCCGCTGCAGACGCGAGCAGCGAGGCCGCGGCCGCGATCCCGGTAAAGAGGGGTCGGAGAGCGCTCATCAGAAGAGCGGAGATATTCGGTTAACCTGAAAATCACTCTAGCAGTTAGGGTTAAGCGCAGATTTACTTCGAATCCTTGTCGCCGCCCGGCGCCGCTCTTATGCCGTCGCGGCCATGGACGAGCCTGCAATCCGCATCGAATCACTGTCCAAAACCTATGCGGGCGGCAAACGCGCGCTCAACGAGGTGAGCTTCGACGTTCCGCGCGGACAGATATTCGGGCTTCTCGGTCCGAACGGCGCCGGCAAGTCGACCCTCATCAACATCCTTGCCGGACTGGTCGTGAAGACCAGCGGGAACGTCACCATCTGGGGATTCGGCATCGACGAACATCCGCGCAATGCGAAGAGATCGATCGGCGTCGTCCCGCAGGAGATCATCTTCGACCCCTTCTTCACGCCCCGCGAGACGCTGGAGATCCAGGCGGGGCTGTACGGAATCCCGCCCGGCGAGCGGCAGAGCGACGAGCTTCTCGCGGCGATGCATCTTACCGACAAGGCGCATGCTTACTCGCGGACCTTGTCCGGCGGCATGAAGCGCCGGCTGCTGGTCGCCAAGGCGATGGTCCATTCGCCGCCGATCCTCGTCCTCGACGAGCCCACCGCAGGCGTCGACGTCGAGCTTCGCCGCCAGCTGTGGGATTATGTCCGCATGCTCCACGCAGACGGTGTCACGATCGTGCTGACCACGCACTATCTCGAAGAAGCCGAGGAACTTTGCGACCGGATCGCGATCATCAATCACGGCGTGGTGATCGCCAATGAGCCGACGCGTGAACTCGTCTCCAAGGCGCAGGAGAAAGCCGTGGTTGTCACCTTCGACCGCGACATCGCCAATGTGCCGGCCAACAGCTGCTTCGAGAATATTGCGCTTCTCGACCAGCGGACGCTGGAAATCACGTACCGCAAAGACAAGGTGAATGCCGGTGAAGTGCTGACCGCGCTGACCGCCGACGGGCTTGGCATCGTCGACGTTTCGACCCGCGATCCCGATCTCGAGGATGTCTTCCTGAGCCTGGTGCGTGAGCCCGAAGCGGCCTGACCTACCCTCCCTGCAAGGGAGGGGATCGCGTTGGGTACCGCCGAAGGCGGCTCTGTCGAGCCGCCACCCACCCCTTGATCTCCTCCCTCGAAGGGAGGGGAAATGAAGGCAGACGTCCTCGTCGTCGGTTCGGGCGCGGCCGGGCTGACGGCAGCGCTGAACCTTGCCGAGACGCATCAGGTCGCGGTGATCGCCAAGGGCGCGCTCGGCGACAGCGCGAGCGCAAGGGCGCAGGGCGGGATCGCCGCGGTGCTCGAGGAAGGCGACAGTTTCGAAGCCCATATCAACGACACCATGATCGCCGGCGCTGGGCTCAACGATCGGCGGGTCGTCGAGCATGTGGTGGAGCACGCTCCCGCTGCCATCGGCCGGCTGGTCGACCTCGGCGTTCCGTTCGCGAGCGAGAATGGTGCGCTTCACCTGACCCGCGAAGGCGGGCACAGTCACCGGCGGATCGTCCATGTCGCCGATGCGACCGGCTGGGCGATCAGCCAGGCACTCGAAGCCGCGGCGGCGAAGCATCCGAACATCACTTTGGTGCCCGACATGGTCGCGATCGACCTCGTCACCGGCCGCAACGCGACCGACTTTTCGACGAGCGGCGCCGTCCACGGGCTTTATGCCTACAATCGCAAGAAGAAGCGGGTCGAGACGTTGACGGCGCGGGCGACGATACTTGCGACCGGAGGAGCGGGGCGCGCCTATCTCTATTCCACCGCGCCGCGCGGAGCGACCGGCGACGGCATTGCGATGGCGTGGCGGGCGGGCTGCCGAATCTCCAACATGGAATTCATGCAGTTCCACCCGACCTGTCTCTATAATATCGAGGTCAAGAACTTCCTGATCACCGAAGCGGTGCGCGGCGAAGGCGGCATCCTCAAGCACCCCCTGACCGGCCACCGCTTCATGCCCGACTATGACGAGCGCGGAGAGCTCGCGCCGCGCGACATCGTCGCTCGTGCGATCGACCACGAGATCAAACGGGATGGGCTCGATTACGTCTTCCTCGACATTTCGCATCGCGACCCGGAGTTCGTCCGAGCGCATTTCCCGACCATCTACGAGAAGCTGCTCGGCCTCGGCATCGACATTACGAAGGAGCCGATCCCCGTCGTCCCCGCTCAGCACTACACCTGCGGCGGTGTGGTCGTGGACCTCGATGGCCGGACCGATGCGCCCGGGCTTTATGCGGCGGGCGAGGTCACGCAATCGGGGCTTCACGGCGCTAACCGCCTCGCGTCCAACAGCCTGCTCGAATGCCTGGTCTTCGGCGAGGCGGCGGCGAAGCATATCGTCGCGAACTGGAATTCGCTGCCGGACGTGCCTGCGATCCGCGCCTGGGACGAGAGCCGGGTGACGGACAGCGACGAGGAAGTGGTGATCACCCAGACCTGGGGCGAGATCCGCCGGATGATGTGGAATTATGTCGGCATCGTTCGAACGACCAAGCGGCTCGAGCGTGCCAAGCACCGGATCGACATGCTCCGGCAGGAAGTGAAGGAATATTACGCCCACTTCCGCGTTACCCCCGACCTCATCGAACTCAGAAACCTGGTGGAAGTCGCCGACTTGATCATCCGCTCGGCGCTGAGCCGCCACGAAAGCCGAGGGCTTCACTACACGCTGGATTATCCGAAGATGCTCGCCCAGCCGAAGGACACGGTGCTCGTCCCTTAAGGTCACTAAGTTCGCGTCCGATCAGGTGCGGCGCCGATCGGCCTTTGGCTGGCCGATGATCCAAGAATCCCCGCGTTTCCGCCGAAAATGATTGCCGAGCAGCCGCATGATCTGCCCGTCGGTGAGCATCCCCGTGTGAACTTGGTGCGGGCGTGGATCGGGGGCGAGCGCGCGGTCCCACAGGAACGCGAACAATGTGCCTTCCGAACGATTGCGCAGGCGGTGCGCGCCTTCTCGGCTCATCCCTGCCGAAGCGGCGGCGGTGGCGACGCTGCGGGTACTGGCGAGTGCATCAAGGAATTGCAGCTGGCGCTCCGGCGTCCACCCGTCGCGGCGGATTCGTCGACACTTTGGCGAATCGCTCGTGGTCATCCGCCAGTGTGGACCACGAATGCCGCGCTGTAGGACAGCGCTTTCTCGCTACTGTCGTTGTCAGCAGATCAGCGCTGGATTGCCGTAGGATTGGTCAATGGGTTTGACTGAACCGCGGGGTCGTAAGGAGCATCCACGCGACCGGGATCCACAGGCATGACCGGTCCGCAGATATGGCGTGCGTTGGGTCCGCGAAGCGTCTGCGACACCTGCACTTCAGCCTCTCGCCGGTCGGCCGCCGTAATGAGGCCCGTCTCCATGATCGATCTGCTGACCTGCGGGCCGACCAGTCGCATCGTGTTCAGCTGATACGCGGCGTCGGTGATCGCCCTTCGAAGCTGGGCTGCCTCACCGGGTTCGAGCCGCCGTGCTGGACCCACCATCGTGTAGATCGTTGCCCAGTCTTCAATCTCGCGGTTGGCGGTGTCCTCGGCCTGGCGGGCCTGCTGCGCGATGCTTCCGAATGCGAGCAAGTCGCTGCGGCTCATGTGGGCCGAGACGTTGGACGCAACGAGGCTGTCCCAGCTCGCCCCAGGAGCGCGCCGGCGGACTGCCGACGTGACCAAGCGCCGGCAGCTGTTCTCCGTCGGCGTTGAGCATGTCGCGGAGGCCGACGAGGCGAGCGCGAATGCAGCGATCTTCGGCTTCGCGCTCTCCCGCGAGAGCCAGGATGGTAATATAATCCTGACGAAGCTCTTCGCGGCCGGCGCCGACCTGATCACGCCAGTGGATTGTCTCCACCACCTGCTCCGCCGCCAGCGCGATCAGCACGCCGACGACGATGATCCCGACCTCGCCGGCAAGCGCGCGGCAGCCGTGAAGTGGCTTGGGAAGGTGGAAATGCACGTTAGTGCCCCTTGGCTGTCTTGTCGTAAGCGTGGATCGACTGAACGACCTGACGCTGGGCCTCGACCTTCCCGAGCGGCAGGTGATGGTCCTTGCAGAACTGCAGCGTTCCGGACTGCGCCAAGCCATCCGCAACGTAGGCTTGCGGCGGCCGCATTCCGACGTCCTCGATCATCCCGATCACCTGGTTGCCGTAAAGCTTCATGAACGCGAACTGCCCGCGCGCCTGCTCGATCTGCTGCAACAAGTTCGCGCGCGTCGCCGCATCGGGCTGAATAGGTTGTGCGAGGA
>DATCJM010000038.1:0-3547 GCA_036562805.1 Sphingomicrobium sp. | reverse complement strand
GCTGGAGCCTCGGCGGCTTCATCGCGGCGATGGTGGTGGTGATCGTCGGCCTCCTCGCCGGCGGCCCCGTCGGACGGTTCAAGGTCGAAGCCACGCGCAACGGCGCCCGCATTGAAGCGGACGGCAAGTGATAAGCCTGCTCCGCCTGTTCAACGTCCAGGGCATCGCCGGTCTCGCGGTCGGCACCGCTCTCGCCCTCCTGCTGATCATCCAGAAAGGCGAGACGCGCCACTGGCGCAAGCAAGCCGCTCAGTTCGAACAGCTCTATAGCCAGGAACGGGCCGCGCTCTCGACGACGGTGGCGAACTACCGCGCCGCCGCGCAGCAGGCGCAAGCCGCCGACAAGGCCAATGCCGAGCGCGTCACCGCCGAGCAGCGCTCCATCAGCGAAAGGACATCGAATGACTATGAAGCGCGCCTTGCCGCCGCTCGCTCTCTTGCTCGGCGCCTGCGCGAGCAAAGCGCCACCGCCGCAGCCGATCCCCGCGGTAGCGCAAGCGCGCCAGTGCCCGGCCTATCCGCTGCCACCGGCAGAGTTGATCAAGCCGCCGGTCAAGACGGACTTCCTCAACCAGACGCTCTAACCGCAACCGAGCAGGCGATTCAGCTCGACGAGCTGATCAAATGGGTCCGGCGGCAGGCGATTGTGAATGCGAATGCCTCGCGTTGAATGTGGCCGCGAGCACGCCTAGCGTTCTCTCACATGCGGGACGCGGGGGCGCGGGGCCATGAACACCAACCGGCTGAACAGCTTCACCGACGGCGTGGTCGCGATCATCATCACGATCATGGTGCTCGCGCTGCCGGTGCCGCAAAGCCCGGGCATGGCGGCGCTGAAACCGCTTGGCGTGCTGTTCGCCGCCTATGCGCTCTCGTTCGTCAAGATCGGCATCTACTGGCAGCAGCACCACAATATGCTCCAGGCGGCGCGGAAGGTCAGCGGAACGGTGCTGCTCGCCAACCTCTTCTTCCTTTTCTGGCTGAGCCTCGTTCCGTTCGTGATGCGCTGGGTCGGCGAAGCTGGGATCACGAAAGACACGGTGCTCGCTTTCGGAGTCGTGATGCTGCTCTGTGCGCTGTCGAGCGGGCTGCTGTTCCTCGCTTTGATCAAGGCGAACGATATTGACGCGCCGATCAGGAAAGCGGCGCAGGGCAGAAGCAAGGGGCGTATCACGATCCTCGCTTATGTGCTCGCGATCGCTGTGGCGTTCCTTTGGCCCTATGCGGCGATCGCCATCTACATTGCCGTCGCGGCGATGTGGCTGGTGCCGGACAAGCGCTTCGAAGCACTGATCGACTGATGAGTCCCTCGCGCCTCAATGCCCTGACCGACGGCGTGGTAGCGATCGTCCTGACGATCATGGTGCTCGAGCTCAGGTTTCCCGCCGAGCCGTCGCTTCACGCCGTCGTAGCCGTGCTTCCGCTCCTCGCCGCTTACCTGCTCGCTTTCGTCAATGTCGCCATCTACTGGAACAACCATCACCACATGATGCAGTCGGCGCGGAAGGTGACCGGGGGCGTGCTCTGGGCCAATCACGCGCTTTTGTTCTTCCTCACTTTGTTCCCGCTCGTGATCCGCTGGATCGACGATGCGGGGATCACGCCCTGGCCTGTCGCATCGTACGGCGTCGTGCTGGTTTGCGCGGCGATCTCCTACGACCAGCTCGAACGCGCGCTGATGCGCGCCGAAGGCGAAGCGTCGGGCATGAAAAAGGCGCTGGGAACGCGCGCCAAGGAGATGATCAGCACGATCCTCTACGTCGCGGCGATTCCGAGCGCCTTCGTGTCGCCGTACATCTCGATCGTCATCTACGTCGGCGTGTCGATCATGTGGATCGTGCCGGACCGTCGGTTCGAGGCGGGCCGTGAGGCCTGAACGCGGGTCATTGCCGCGGGATTTCGAGCGGATTAGGCGGCACGAATGACGACCATCCTCCTCCTCATCTGCTCCAACATCTTCATGACGCTGGCCTGGTACGGGCATCTGAAATTCCCGCACCTGCCGATGGTCGCTGCGATCCTTGTCGGCTGGGGCATCGCCCTCATCGAATATTGCTTCGCCGTCCCTGCCAATCGAATCGGCTATTTCCATGGCTTCACTGGAGGCCAGCTCAAGATCATCCAGGAAGTGATCACGCTGACCGTCTTTGCACTGTTCTCGGCGACCGTGCTCAAGGAGCCGGTCGGCTGGCGCTACCTTGGCGCGTTCGTGTGCATCGTCGGGGCGGCCGGCTTCATGTTCGCCGGCCGCGCTTGAACAACGCCAGCGGGGCTCCCCACATGCCGGACATGGAACAATGGCACGGAACGACGATCCTCGGGGTCAAGAAAGGCGGGAAAACCGTCATCGCCGGCGACGGACAGGTCAGCATGGGCAATACGGTGATGAAGCCCAATGCCAAGAAAGTCCGCCGGATCGGGCAGGACGGCAAGGTCATCGGCGGCTTCGCCGGAGCGACCGCGGATGCCTTCACCCTGTTCGAGCGGCTGGAAAAGAAGCTGGAGCAATATAACGGCCAGCTGCTTCGCTCGGCGGTTGAGCTCGCCAAGGACTGGCGGACCGACAAATATCTGCGCAACCTCGAAGCGCTGATGATCGTCGCCGACGCCGAGCAGATGCTGATCCTGACCGGCAACGGCGACGTGCTCGAACCGGAAGGCGGAATCGCGGCGATCGGGTCGGGCGGCAATTATGCGCTGTCGGCCGCCAAGGCGCTGGCGGATTATGAGCAGGACCCCGAGGTCCTCGCGCGCCGCGCAATGCAGATCGCGTCCGAAGTATGCGTATTCACCAACGACCGGCTGACCGTCGAGACGATTGAAGGCTGAGTGTGCTTCGATACGGCATTTCGACTTCGCTCAATGCCTACTCAGCATGAGCGGGTTTGTATGATCCGCTCATCCTGAGTAGCGACTGAGCTTGTCGAAGTCGCGTATCGAAGGACAGGCTCAGGACGAACGGATGTTGTTGGATCGCAGGGCATTCAGTCTCGGCTCCGCGGCCTTCCTGTCCGGCTGCGCGACAGTGCGGACGCGGCAATTCAGCGGTTGCACGCCGCTTGCGCCCGTCGACGCGGATCCGAGCCGGCTCATCCGCGCGGTCGCCGGACTGAGGCCGTACCGTAAGCAAGGGTTCGTGGTCCGCCGCGAACAGCTCGGCGACAAGGCGCTGGTCCACAATTACGGCCATGGCGGCAGCGGCATCACCTTGAGCTGGGGCTCGTCGAAGCTGGCGACCGAGCTCGGTCTCCAAGGGCATAGCGGCCCGGTCGCGGTGCTAGGCTCGGGTGTGATGGGCTTGTCGACGGCGCGGCTTGTCCAGGAGGCGGGCTTTCCCGTCACCATCTACAGCGCGGCGCTTCCGCCCGACACGACCTCGAACATCGCCGGCGGGCAGTTCCACCCGGCCTATGCGTTCAAGGAAAGCGCTGTGACGCCCGAGTTCATGACACAGTTCACCCGGGCGCTCGATTACAGCTGGCGGCGCTTCCAGATCATGGTCGGCGAGGATTACGGCGTCCGCTGGCTCCCGACCTATGTCGAGACC
>DATCJM010000021.1:0-2726 GCA_036562805.1 Sphingomicrobium sp. | reverse complement strand
ATCCTCCTCGGCGCGGGAGCCGCTCTGCTTCCGGCCGGCAAGAGCATTTCCTCGGACCTGATCGGCGGCCTGCTGATCGCCGCCGGCCTCGTCGAGACGATCGCCGGGGCGCTCCGCCGCGAAGCGCGCGCGTTCGTCATGGCGGCGGGGTGCGTCACCGCCCTGGCCGGCCTGCTCTTCATCCTGAACCCGACCACCCATTTCTTCCCGACGGTGACCCTGATCATCGTGTGGCTCTTCGCTCGCGCCGTCATCCTCGGTATTGCCATCCGCCTCACGAACGGCTCGGTGCGCACCTGGACGGCGATCTCGGCCGGTGTCGATCTCGCCCTTGGCCTGCTGTTGATGGCGGGGCTCTCGATCACGACCATCGTCATCAGCCTGTTCGGCCCGACGGAGCCGCTCGTCGCCAGCTTCTCCTGGTTCCTCGCGGTCAGCTTCGTCGTCAACGGGCTGTTGCTCCTCGAAGTCTCGAGCTGCGAGAAGGACGCGGCGTCCGCCTAGCTTGCGCGTGACCGGAGCGCCGACGATAAGCGGCACATGTTCGAAGGCTCGCCGGCGCTCTCGGTCACCACCGTCGCGGACATCGTCCGGATCGCCGTCGCGCCGGTCTTCCTCCTGAGCGGCATCGCCTCCTTCGTGAACGTCTGCACTGCCCGCCTGTCGCGCATCGTCGACCGCTCGCGCGACATCGAGCCCAAGCTCCTCGCCAGCCGCGGCGCCGAGCATGACCGCTGGCTGGGCGAGCTCCGTGTCCTCGATCGCCGGATGAGCCTGGTCGGCTGGGCGATATCGCTGTCCGTCCTGTCGGCGGTCCTCATCTGCGCGGTCGTCGTGCTGCTGTTCAGCGCGAATCTCGGACGCCTCCATGTCGCAACGGCGATTGCCGGCCTGTTTGCCGGCTCGATGGTTGCGATCGGGCTCGGCTTCGCGATCTTCCTCGTCGAGACCCGCGTCGGCTCGCGCGCCGTACGCGTTCGGTCCGAGCTTCTTCAGCATACGGTGGACGAGGGCGGCTAGGCCGCTTATCGGCGAGCGCTCAACGCAAGGAGCTGGAAGCCAGTATGAACCGCGCCGACAACGCCGGAAGCAATGTCCTCGACCGCGTCCTCGTGCTCGAGATGGTGCGGGTGACCGAGGCCGCGGCGATTGCCGCCTCGCGGCTGATCGGGCGCGGCGACGAGAAGGCGGCCGATCATGCCGCCGTCGAAGCGATGCGTGCCGCGCTGAACGAGCTGCCGATGGACGGCACCGTCGTGATCGGCGAGGGCGAGCGCGACGAAGCGCCGATGCTCTATATCGGCGAGCGGGTCGGTTCGGCGCGGGATTCGGGCCCGAAGATCGACATTGCGCTCGATCCGCTCGAAGGCACGACCATCACCGCCAAGGCCGGCCCCAACTCGCTTGCTGTGCTCGCGATCGCCGACAGCGGCTGCCTGCTCAATGCCCCCGACACCTATATGGAAAAGCTCGCCGTCGGCCCCGGCCTCCCCGAGGGCGTGATCGACCTCAATCGCAGCATCACCGACAACGTCCGCTCCATCGCCAAGGCCAAGGGCGTCGAGCCGGCCGAGATCACCGCCTGCGTCCTCGACCGCCCGCGCCATGACCAGATCATCGCCGAGCTTCGCGCGCTTGGCTGCGGTGTGCGTCTCATTCCGGACGGCGACGTCGCCGGCGTGATCGCCACCGCGGATCCGGACACGGGCATCGACGTCTATGTCGGCGTCGGCGGCGCACCCGAGGGCGTACTCGCCGCGGCGGCGCTGCGCTGCGTCGGCGGCCAGATGCAGGGCCGCCTCGTCTTCCGCAACGACGACGAAGTCGAGCGCGCGCGCCGCTGGGGCATCCAGGACCTTCAGCGCATCTACAGCCTCGGCGAGATGGCCAAGGGCGACTGCATCTTCGCCGCGACCGGCGTCACCGACGGGTCATTGCTCAAGGGCGTCCACCGGAGCCGCGGCTGCACGACGACGGAAAGCATCGTCATGCGCGCGAGCACCGGCACCGTCCGCCGCGTATCCACAGAATATCGCGACCTCAGCCACCGCGGCCTCTAGACCCGCGAATCCCCGACTCTTACCTTCCCGGCATGGGGATTGCCGTCCGAGCGCTGGAAGCTTCCGACCGCGAGCAGTGGGAGCCGCTATGGGACGGCTATAATCTTTTCTACGATCGGCCGCACTTTCCTTCCGCGATCACCGAGGTCAGCTGGGCACGCTTTCTCGACCCTTCGGAGCCGATGCATGCCGCCGTAGCCGAGCTCGACGGCAGGATCGTCGGCCTGGTCCATTACCTCTACCATCGAAGCACGACGATGATCGAAGATGTCTGCTACCTGCAGGACCTGTTCACCGCTCCGGACGCGCGGGGGATGGGCATAGCCACGGCGCTGATCGAGCATGTCGTCGATGAAGCCGCGAAGGTGGGCTCGCGGCGCGTCTACTGGAATACGCATGAGGATAATCCCGCCCGCAAGCTCTACGACCGCGTCGCAACGCTCAGCTCCTTCCGGCGCTATTTGAGAGAGCTTGCATGACCGGTCCGGCTTTCTCGGTCGAACGATCCGTGACCGGCCAGCCATGGCGCTGGCGGCGGCCGCCGGACGATAGCCTCGGCATGGACGCGCTGGTCGACGAGCTTCTGCTCGCCCGCGGCGTCGCGCGCGACGACCTGCCGCGCCACCGCGACCCGCGGATCCGCGACTTCCTCCCCGATCCCTCCTG
>DATCJM010000015.1:0-3288 GCA_036562805.1 Sphingomicrobium sp. | reverse complement strand
GTTCAAATATGCCGGCCGCCTCGAAAAGCTGCTCCGCCGGCCACAGGGCGAGGACGTGCTCGACATCCTCCGCCTCTACGCTGCGACGTGCATCCCCATCCCGCGCGCGACCGAGCGCTATTATTGGTCGGTCTCCTGTCTCCCCGGGAGTCCCGACAAGCCCCTCGCCCGCGTCAATGCGAGCTGGATGGAGCTGTTCGCGCTGCACGCCGACGGAGACGGCCTGCGCGCCCGCTTCATCCTCCACCTCTCCGACTTCACGCATGACGGCTCGACGGAGCCCGACCATCTCGACGCCGACCTGCTCGAAAGCTGCGCGCTGCGGCCCGAGGATGTGAGTTATGCGATCTGGCGCAACGGCAAGGGGATCCTCATCGCCAAGGTTCGCGGCGGCGCCTCGATCCGCGCCTTCCTCGCCCACCCGCACGGCTTGCGCGCGATCCGCAACTTCAACCTCACCCACATGAACCGCGGCCGCAACGCCTACCAGGCGAGCCACTGCTACAGCCTGGCCGACCACATGCTCGGGGAGCGTTAGGCCTTGAGACCGGCCCGCACCCGGGCGATCGTCTCGCGCACCAGCCCGGCTTTCGGCGCGAGGATCGCATCCTCGACCTCGTTGCGGTTGTGGTAGCGGGCGTGGCTCCGCCGGTCCCGCTCGCGCATCGAGGCGCGGTCCTTGTACTTGAGCGGCATCTCTTCTTCGGACCGCGTGACATAATGGTTGATTCGCAGGTCGGCGACCGACACCTGGCGGATCGACGGCTCGGTCTTCGCATAAGGGTCGAACGGCAGGTAAGGCAGCCGCGCCGCAAGGTGCCGAAGCCGCCTTTTGCCATAGGCTCCGCGACGGATGCCGACCGGCCTGAAATCCTCGGTGACGAGCGAATGCCCCTCCTGGACCTCGAACAGATGCGCGCTCCGCGGCTCGATCGCGAGCAGCGGGTCGACGATCGTCTTCACGCGCTTGTTGCGGGCCCAGTTCGCCCGCGCGCGGCGGACGAAGCTCTCGATCGTCAGCCCCTCGGGCCGGCTCTTGTGCCCCGAGCTTCCGTAGCATTGCCAATTGACCACGACGCCCGCGTGGTCCTCGTAGCGGCGCAGCACCTCGGGCAGCGGAAGCCCCGTCGGCGAGAAGAGGAACTCGTCGATATCGATGAACGCCGCCCACCGCGATCGTCCGCGAAGCCGCTCGAGCGCGTCGAGGAATGCCTTGGTCTGCGCCCCCTTCTTCCAGTGCAGCGGCCAGTCGAACAGCTCGACGAACCCGGCCTCGATCCACGGCTCGAGCACCTCGCGAAAGTTGTCGGTGCTGAAATTATTGTAAAGCAGGACATGCTCGACGCCCTCGAGCAGGCAGAAGGCGAGCCATTCGTCGAGATACGGTGCTTCGTTCTGGAATACCGTCGCCGCCGACAGGTACCAGCGATGCGCCGGGCTTTGGGTCGAAACTGAACGCATTGCCGCCGGATCCGCTGGGGTTTGCGACCCGCGCTAGGGCAGCGCGCGTGTGCGGACCAGTTACAAGACGGTCATGCTGGCGCGCTAGACGTCACGCCCGCGGTCGAAAATGCTGAGGATGGCGACGCCGACGATGACGAACGGCAGCAGGATCGCAGCGATAATCCGGTCCTTCATGGCGAGCGAGCGTTAGCGCGCCCGCTCGCCGGAAAACTGGACTCAACCTTAACTCGCGGTCAGCTTCGTCCCCGATCTCACGGCATCGGCGCGATGACCTGGGTGACCGCATAGGTGTGCGGGTCGACGACATAGGTATAGCCATCGGCGGTTACGTACCTGAAGCCGGGCGCCAGGTGATATTGCGTGACCACGGCCTGCGGGATCGTGCTGAACGGCACGTAATAGCTGTAATTGGGCCCGAATACGGTTCCCACGGCGATCCGCCGCGCCTGCTCCTTCGTCAGGCGGTTCCAGGCGACGCATTGACCGTCGCGCCAGCCGCTGCACGCCACCTGGTTCGAATATTCGCGAGCGGCCGTCGGCATAGCCGTCAACGCGATCCCGGCTGCGCCGAGCGCGAGAAGTGCTTTCGTCATTGCAATTCTCCTTCCACGGGGAGAAAACGGACGGCCATTGGCCAGCGTTGCGGGCCCGCGGGCGATTTAATGAGACGGTAATGTCGGCGGCGAAAGTGTTCAGCCGGGCCGCACGACAGCACTTACAATGACAGGCGAGCACGCCTATGCAGCGCGTGCTACTGATCGCAAATTGACGGTTCGGAGGCGCAACCGCGCCCATTCCTTCTCTTTGGCTCTCTTAGCACGAAGCGGCCCGACACTCGGTCCCGCGAACGAAGGAAGTCCAGGATGACGACAGGTACCGTCAAATTTTTCAACGAAAGCAAAGGCTACGGCTTCATCGCGCCGGATGGCGGCGGTCAGGACGCGTTCGTCCACATCAGCGCGGTCGAGAATTCAGGCATGCGCACCCTGCATGAGAACCAGCGGGTGAGCTACGAGCTTCAGGAAGATCGCCGCGGCAAGATGGCGGCCGTGAACCTGAAGGCTGCGCAGGACGGGGAGGATTCCGCTGCCGCCAGCGACGAGGGTTCCGCGCAGTCCGAGTAAATGGCCGGTCCAATCATCCGCAATTCGAACCTCAACTTCTTCCTCGCGCGGGCAGAGCAAGCCCGCGCCGAGGCCGAAGCGGCGACGCTGGAGCACGTGCGCGAACGTTGCCGGAGGTCCGAAGCGGCATGGCAGGCGCTCGCCGATAAGGCTCAGCGCAGCGAGCGCATGCGCGAGCTGGATGCCGAGCGAAAAGCGAGCGCCGGACTGACGAGCTAGGCTAATGGCTGGTGCCTACCCCGGGCCGGGGTAGCTCACCGGATTGTCGTTGAAGCCTTCGACAAGGCTGATCGGTCCGCGCGCGACAACCTTCCAATTGTAGTCGCCGAGCATATATGCGCCCCCGAGGCCGCACAGCAGCCAGACCAGGACGATCACGGCGATAAAGAGTTTCACCCTCGCCTCCCGCCGGTAGAAGCACAAGCAATCATGGATCGCTGTCCAAGTCAAAGCGGCAAATGCATTCGTGCTGCGACGTGGATCTTTCGCAGGCCGGCTTGCGCTGAGCATTCATGACCCAGTCCGTTGCCTTCCTGTTCGATCTCGACGGCACGCTCGTCGACAGCGTCTACAACCATGTTCGTGCCTGGCACCTCGCGCTGCGCGAGCAGGGCATGGAGCTCTCCGTCTGGCGGATCCACCGCAAGATCGGCATGAGCGGCGGCCTCTTCACCGACCAGCTTCGGCGGGAGCTTGGACG
>DATCJM010000007.1:0-8679 GCA_036562805.1 Sphingomicrobium sp. | reverse complement strand
CAAGGTGACAGCAGCAGGCGCCGTTACTAGAGCCGTACGCCATGAGCCTTCGTGTCGCCGTTCAGATGGACCCGCTCGAGCGGATCAACGTCGCCGGGGACTCTACGTTCGCGCTGATGCTCAAGGCGCAGGAGCTCGGCCATACCCTCTTTCATTATGCCCCCGAGGACCTGAGCTACGCCGAAGGGCAACTGTGGACGATGGGCTATCCCGTCACCGTCCAGAGCATCGAAGGCGACCATTATCGCTTCGACGAGCCGCGGCTCATCGACCTTGCGCGCGACGTCGACGTTGTCCTCATGCGGCAGGACCCGCCCTTCGATCTTGGCTACATCACCGCGACGCACCTGCTCGAGCGGATCGAAAGCGACACGCTTGTCGTCAACAACCCGGCGAGCGTCCGCAATGCGCCTGAGAAATTATGGGTGCTGGACTTCGCGAGCTTCATGCCCCCGACCGCAATCACCCGGTCGCTCGGCCTCGCACGCAAATTCCTTGCCGAGCATGGCGAGATCGTCATCAAGCCGCTTCACGGCTTCGCCGGCGGGTCGGTATTCCGGATCGGCTCGGACGGCCGCAACCTCGCGTCGCTGACCGAGCTGTTCAACCGCACCTATCGCGAACCGCACGTGCTTCAGAAGTTCATTCCCGAGATCGCGCAGGGCGACAAGCGCATCGTCCTCGTCGACGGCGAGGTTGCGGGTGCGATCAACCGTCTGCCTGGCGAAGGCGAGATCCGGTCGAACCTCGCCGTCGGCGGCAAGGCGGCGAAAGCCGAACTGACGGCGCGCGAGGAAGAGATCTGCGCCATTCTCGGGCCCGAATTGAAAAAGCGCGGACTCATCTTCGTCGGCATCGATGTGATCGGCGGAAAGTGGCTGACGGAGATCAACGTGACGTCACCGACGGGCATCGTCGCGATCGACCGCTTCAACGGCACCGATACACCTGGACTGATCTGGAATGCGATCGATCGGCGGCTGGCCGAACGGCGCAACTAGGTCCGCTTCGGACTAAGCTCCTCCCGTAAGCCATTCATCCGCATCGGATATTTAAGAGTCGCTTTACCGGCGCGGCATAGCCATGTCGGTGTCGCGGCCGCCGGTCATCCCACTAGCCGGCGCGTCGCGGCATCTGGTTGACGATCCACTTGCCGCATCCAGGCGGCATTCTGAGCCCCGAGCTCAGGCGCGGGGGTGGGCGTGGCGGTAAACGTCGAGAAGACGCGCCGCGTCCACCGCCGTATAGATCTGGGTCGACGACAAGCTCGCATGCCCGAGCAACTCCTGCAGCGCCCGCAGATCGGCACCGCGGGCGAGAAGATGCGTGGCGAAGCTGTGGCGCAGCGCATGGGGCGTCAACGTATCAGGCAGGCCAAGCCTCCGTCGCGCGCCGGCGACGACCCTCCTCACGAGATCGGGATTGAGCGCAGCTCCACGAGCACCGACGAACAAAGGCGTGTCTCCCTTGAGCGGGTAGGGACATTGCCGAACATAGTCGTCAATCGCCTCGCGCACGGCGGGAACGACAGGCACGATCCGCGTCTTCGACCGCTTCCCGGTCACGCGCAGCGTTTGTCCGACCGGCAGGATCGCCGCCGAAAGCGAGAGCGCCTCGGCGACGCGCAAGCCGGCCCCGTAAAGCAGCAGTAGAATCGCGAGATCGCGCGCCCCGATCCACGGAGTGCTCGCGGCGTCCGCCGCATTCTCCGCAAGTTCGACCGCTTCGTCGGGCGCGGCCGGTCTCGGCAGCGTGCGCGGCCGCTTGGGCGCGCGGGTCCGTGGGAGCTGCGCATGCTGGCCCTGCTGCTCGGCAGCGTAGGAGAGGAAGGCGCGCACGCCCGAAAGCTCGCGCGCGGCGGATGAGGCGCCGAGGCCTTGCGACCGACGGTCGGCGAGAAAGGCGCGAAGATCCTGCGCACTGATGCCGAGCAACCCGCCGGCCTCGATCTCGTCGCCGCGATATCGCCCCAGGAAATCGATCAGGCGATGCGCGGTCGCGACATAGGCTCGAACCGTGTGCGCCGAGCGGCGGCGATCATGCTGAAGATAGGATGCCCAGCGCGCTGCAAGCGCCTGCGCCGGATGAACTAGACCTGCGGGTGCGTCAGCCACTTGCGGATCATAACCGCAAGCGACCTCCCTAGGAACATCAGCAATTCTGACCCGTGGCGCGCGTCCAGCGCAAGCTCCGCGCGCTGCCCGAGCGCGAGCAATCCGCTCGGCAATGGCGCGTCGCAGTCGATGCGAATGAGCGCCTCCGCCCGGATCAGGTCGCAGGCGGGGCCGAACAAGGGATGGCCGCGCTCGACCTTGCGCATGTCGACGCCGTCGACAGCATCCGCGGCGCGGCGAACGATGGCCGGATCGACGAGCTGGACGCCGCTGCCGTCGGCGCGAAAGCCCTTTTCGCCAATGATCAGCGACAAGGCCACTGCATCGATGCCCAGGATCAGCGGCCATTCCTGCGTGACGACATGAAGCAGACCTTCGACGCCGTCGGCCTCAATCGCGGCAAGAACCGCCTCGTGGATCGAAGCGACCGCGCCTGAATGGCCGCGCGCGAACGCAATGAGATCTTCGTTCGCCTCCTGCACTTCGCCGAGGCGATCGCGCAGGTGCGCCACCGCGCGCTCTTCGAAGGGGATCACCGTCGCCATCGCCGATCAGGATAAGCCCGCAGCGGTTAATTTCCTACAACGTCCGGTTTCCACGTCGGCCGCGCGCAAAACAAGGGCGGCGGCGCCTTTCGGCACCGCCGCCCGAACGCTGAAAAACTAGGAACGCGTCTTAGTTCAGGCTGTTCGACACGTTGTTGAACGTGCTGTTCAGCTTGTTGCCGATGCCCTGCATCGCGCCGATCGCCGCAACGGCGATGAGAGCTGCAATGAGGCCATACTCGATGGCGGTCGCGCCCTTTTCATTTTTGATCAGCTTGAGAAACTTGCTCATGGTCTTCGCTCCTTGGTTCCAAGTGGAGCGTTGCCGCCCCGGCCTGCGAGGTCCAATCCGCAGGATGGCATGGAACCTACCGCCGGAGCCGTTGAGAAAGTCTTACCTCGCAGGGTTGCCCAAAGGTTAATTGCGCCTCGTCAAGCCGCTGAGCTTACGCGATTTTCTGTCCCGACGATTCCCAGTCCTTGAGAAAACCGGCGATCCCGCCGTCAGTCAGGGGATGCTTGAACAGCTGCCAGATGATCTTCGGCGGTGCGGTCATCACGTCGGCGCCGATCTTGGCCGCCTCGACGACGTGCACCGGATGGCGGATCGAAGCGACCAGGATTTCGGTGCCGAAATCGTAATTGTCGTAGATCAGCCGGATGTCGGCGATCAGCTGCATGCCATCGAAGCCGACGTCGTCGTGGCGGCCGACGAACGGGGAGATGAACGTCGCCCCCGCCTTGGCCGCAAGGAGCGCCTGGGCGGCGGAGAAGCAGAGCGTCACATTGACCATCGTGCCGTCCGACGTCAGCGCCTTGCACGTCTTGAGGCCGGCGGGCGTGAGCGGGACCTTGACCGCGATATTGTCGGCGATCTTCCGCAGCACCTCGGCCTCGCGCATCATCCCGTCGTGGTCGAGCGCGACCACTTCGGCCGAGACTGGTCCTGCCACGACGGAAGCGATCTCCTTGACGACTTCGACGAAGTCTCGCCCCGATTTGTGGATCAGCGACGGGTTGGTCGTGACCCCATCGAGCAACCCCGATTCCGCAAGTTCACGGATTTCAGCGATTTCCGCAGTATCAGCAAAAAATTTCATGAATTTGCGTGTGTCCCGGCTTTCGTGGATGGCTCGGCCATAGCGGGTGCGGCGAACCGCGTCACCCTAGGCGGAGCAGGCGATGAGCGAGCATGTGAAGGTCGAGAAACAGGGGCCGCTGCTGTCGATCACGCTTGCCCGGCCGGAACGCCGGAATGCGATCACCATCGCCATGTACGCCGCGCTTGCGGATGCGGTCGAGGAAGCAAAAGCCGACAGCTCGATCCGGATCATTAGCTTCCGTGGCGAAGGTCAGGACTTCGCCGCCGGCAACGACCTTGCCGACTTCCTCGAAGTCCGCCCGACCGGCGAGGAGATCGCCGTGTGGCGCTTCCTCCGAGTTCTCGTCGCGTGCGAGCAGCCGATCGTCGCCGCGGTGCATGGCAATTGCGTCGGGATCGGCACGACGATGCTGCTCCACTGCGATCTGGTCGTTGCCGAGGAAGGCACGCGCTTTTCGATGCCGTTCGTCGATCTGGGCCTCGTTCCCGAAGCCGCCAGTTCGCTGCTTCTGCCAAGATTGGCAGGTCGCCGCAGAGCTGCCCGCTACTTGCTGCTGGGCGAAGCCTTCGGGGTCGACGAGGCGATCGCGTTCGGACTTGTCAGCCATCGCGCCGCGTCGGGCGAGCTCGAGGGCGCCTTGTCGGCGATGGTCGACCAACTGCTCGCCAAGCCGCCCGAAGCGCTCCGCGCCACTCAGCGGCTCTTGCGGCACGCATCGCCAAACGAGATCGCCGACCGGATGCGCGTCGAAGGCGGTGTCTTCGCCGAAAGACTGAGATCGGCGGAAGTCAAAGAAGCGATCAGCGCCTTCTTCGAGAAGCGCAAGCCCCGCTTTGCGGATTAGGCTGCCGCGATCCAAACTCGCTTTGATCGGGCCACATTGATCGTCGGCCCGGGGAACAGCAGCAGCGTCGTCGGCTGGGTATAGGTTACGGTCAGGTCGTAATATTTGCCCGTGCCGTCGCTGCCGGTGGATGGATCACTGACCACGAACGTTCCAGGGCCAATGCCGTAGACGCTGCTTTGAATTTGAGTTTTGACCTGAGTCGTGGTTGGCGCGCCGCAACCGTTGGTAGTGATATTGACGCACAGCGTCGCATAGCGGGCGCCCTGACCGAGGGCCTGCTGGATGCCTGCGACAGCCCGATATACTTCAGCGAGCTGGATGAAAGCCCAGATCATTACGATCAGGATCGGCAGCGCGAACGCAGCCTCAATCGCGGCGGCGCCGGCTTCGTCGCGGCCGAGTCTCAGCCCCAACTTCATTTCCACCTCACGCCTGCGGTGGCCGACAGGTGGTAAGTGCCGTCGCCGGTGTTGAACGAGGCAAAGTGAACCGGGAACAGCGGCGTGTATTTGTCGGTGAGTGCAATCTGCACGTACTTGGCCTGGCTCGCGGTTCCCGCCGGACAGACATAAGTGTCAAACGTCGCGGAATCCGTCGTGGTCCGGCTGGTGACGGTCCCGCCCGAGCTTGTGCACTGCAGGCGCCACGTGACCGTCACGTTGCTCGACGTGATCGGGCTCGTTTTGCAGGAGCCATTGGCGTTCATTCCATTGACCTGGCACACCGCTTCGGTCGTGAGCGTATTCTCGACCGTGCTATACGAGGTCGTCTGCATGATCTTTTCGACCGCGCGCTGGGCGCCCTGCTCGAGTGCGAGCTTTCGGCTGAACGCATTGCTTAGGTCGACTATGCCGATGACGCCGACCGCGAGAACCGGCGCGACGAGCGCGAGCTCGATCACGGCTGCACCGCGCTCGTTGCGAAGAATACGACGCATCATGCGACCAGCCTCACGATCCGGCTCGCAGCTGGTCCTGGCAGGCCCGCCGACGTGCACTGGCTGAGATCCTGGAACTTGTTGCTGAGCGTGCTGTTGCCGTTGAACGTGACGCGATACGAGACGAACATCGTGCACGTGGCGCTGACGGTGCCCGATCCGTTGTAATAGACTTCCTGCCTCGGCGTGTAGATCGCGCCGGTAATGATCGACGACGAGTTGCCGTTCAGGTTGTTGCAGTTGCCGGTGCAGATCGAGGCGCGGCGGTCTTGGTAGATCGCGATACCCTTGTAGATGCCGTCCGTCGGCGCCGTGATGTTATTGTTCACGCCGGCGTTGACGGTAATCGATCCGATGGTCGCCGTCGGCGAAGGGTCGGAATTGGTCAAGATGATCGTACAATCGGTGCAAGTGAAATTCCCCTTGAGGTTCACGCTGCCGCCATTGATGTAGATGGGACCGCTTAGTTTCCCAGTTAGATCGAGTGTCGTGTTCGATCCAACCGACAGCGACGAAAAGCAGTTGGTGCCGGAAGGCAGCGCACTTAGATTTGTGGACCCTGTCAGCGGACTGTTAACACAGTGCATGTCCGTGGGATCGGGAGTGACGCTCGCAAACGGATCCGACAATTGGGAAGAATAAGGCTTGTAGGCATTTACGGTGAAGTTGTTCGACTGCTGGACTCCGCCGACGGCGCCGATGGAATTCGCGATGACCGACGTGCTGCCCTTGCCGACAGCCGCGTTCGTGGCGCTTGAATTGCTGAAGACGTCGCAGTTCGGCATTTCGATCGTCGCACCACCGCTGAACGTCACGCCCGTAGCGGTGCTCGTGTCGAGGGATTCAATGCATGCATAGCCGGTCGAGCCGATCGCCGCGGCGGTGGCCGTTGCAGTTATCGTCGGCGCCGTCGCCAGGAACAAAGAGCTGAACGGAAGCGAATGCTGAATCTTCAGCGTTACTTGAACGTGATCCGTTTCGTTGCTCGAGTCCGAGGGAAAGGACAGGCTCGAATAGCTTCCGACAACGTTCGTGCAGGGCGAGGTTGCCTGCAGCGGCTCTGAGGTATGAACATTGACCGCAAGATCATTGCACACCGCCGTGGCTGTATTCGTCGTGGCGTCCGCCGCGGACAGCCGGTCGTAGACGCCGGCGATCGCTGCGGAATCCGCCGCGCGCTGCAACTGGCGTTTCCAAAGAGTCCATTGGATCGTGTCCGTCGCGAGGCCCGCACAGCCAATCACCACGGGCATAGCTGCGCACGCGATCACGAGCGCGTTTCCACGCTCGTTCTTCCAAAGCTTCTTCAGGAAGGCAAACATGTCGTGGTCACCCCACACCTATGCATATGCATGGGCCAAGGCTCTAAGCTGCTTAGGGTAAGCGAACCGTTCAACGCCGTGGTTAACGCGCGTTCATGTCGGAAGCGTCACAAATCCTTGTTTCAGTCTGTATTATCTCTATAATACACTAGGTCTCTTGTGACGTTGACCGGCTTTGCGCCCCGCCGCACAAGGACCGCGAAAGGATTTTGGGAATGGCAACCGAACCGTCGGCAGCAACCGGGACAGCGACCAAGACGAAGCTGAAACTCGATCCGCCTGACGCTCTTCAGCCCGTCGCGCCGGCCGAAGCGGCAGGCCTCGTTCCGCTCAAGAGCGAGGAGACGAGCGAGCTCGACAAGCGCGTCGGCCAATTCGTCGACGAGCTTGCAAGCCTCGATTCCAACAGTCCCGAGTTCGGCAAGAAAGTCGACCAGCTGACGGCAATGGGGCGAAAGGAAATCGCTGAAGCCGCCGGCGCGTCAAACCGCTTTCTCGACCGGCCGGTGAAGGCGATCGACAAGGATACGGGCATCGGCGCCGACCTGACCGAGCTTCGCCGCACCGTCGAAGCGCTGGACCCCAAGGAAGCGACCAAGTCCAAGAAGCTTCTGGGCATCATCCCGTTCGGTAACCGCATCGACCGCTATTTCGACAAATACCGGAGCTCGCAGACTCACATTCAGAAGATCCTCGGCAGCCTCGCCAACGGCAAGGACGAGCTGCTGATGGACAATGCGGCCATCGACACCGAGCGCGCGAACCTGTGGAAGACGATGCACAAGCTCGAGCAGATGGTGCACATCTCGAAGACGCTCGACCAGCGGCTCGAGGACAAGGCCAACGAGCTCGACGCGACCGATCCTGCGAAGGCCAAGGCGATCCGCGAGACGGCTTTATTCTACACGCGCCAGCGCACTACCGATTTGCTCACCCAGATGGCGGTCACGGTTCAGGGCTATCTCGCGCTCGACCTGGTCAAGAAAAACAATGTCGAGCTGGTGAAGGGTGTCGACCGCGCGTCGACAACCACCGTCGCGGCCCTGCGCACGGCGGTCACAGTCGCCCAGGCCATGTCGAACCAGAAGCTGGTCCTCGAGCAGATCAGTGCGCTGAATACGACCACCGCGGGAATGATCGATTCGACCGGCGAAATGCTGCGCACTCAGACCGGCGCGATCCATGAGCAGGCTGCAACCTCGACCATTCCGCTGGAGACGCTCCAGCGCGCCTTCCAGAACATCTACGACACGATGGACCAGATCGACCAGTTCAAGCTTCAGGCACTCGGCAACATGAAGCAGACCGTCGATACGCTCGGTAAAGAGGTCGAGAAATCGAAGGGCTATATCGCCCGGGCCGAGGGCGTGAACCAGGCAAAGCTTAGCGGGCCGGCAACGTCGCCGCTGACACCGATTGACGGCAAGTGACCGAAGTCACCGACAAGGTCGAACGAGCGATCGCGCGCTTCGATCGCGTCACCCGCCAGCTCGACCAGCGCGACGGTCCGGCACGAGCCGCAGCACGGCGCGAGCGACAGCGGCTGAATGCCGGCGTCGGGCGCATCGCGGCGAGGGTCGCCGGCGCGATCGTGCTCATCTGGCTCGCGACGATCGTCCTTGGCCTGTTCGTAGTTCCGATCGGGATGAACGGCTTCCTGGTCGCACTCGTTGCGACGGCCGCCGTGGCTGGCCTGATCATAGCGCGCGGCGGCCGGCAGGCGGTTGCGCCGCCCGCCCCCTCGGCGGACTTGCCCAACGGCGCAATGGTGGAACGTTTCGACTCCTATCTCTATCGGGTCCGCCCCGCGC
>DATCJM010000372.1:0-4830 GCA_036562805.1 Sphingomicrobium sp. | reverse complement strand
CGACGAGAGTGGAGCAATACGTGCGAGGAAAACGGATCCTCGAAGGGGCGAGTTGAGCGACGGGCGCCGCTTCTACGAAGAGCAGGCCCAAGGCTCTCGCCGTTCGGCGCCGGCGGCGCTCCGCAATCGCGAACCTATCGCCGAGGTACTTGCGGAGTGGCTGCCGGCCACCGGCCTCGTTCTCGAGATTGCAAGCGGGACCGGCGAGCACGTCATATATTTTGCCGAACGCTTTCCAGCGCTTGAGTGGCAGCCGAGCGATATTCACCCGGATGCGCTGGCTTCGATCACTGCGTGGCGCTCGGCGTCCGACGAGAGAAATCTCCGCAGCCCGATCGTCATCGACGCCGCATCCCCGGACTGGCCCATCGATCGAGCCGATGCGATTTTGAGCATCAACATGGTGCACATCAGCCCGTGGAAATCGGCGCTCGGCCTCCTCGACGGCGCTAATCGCCTGCTTCCGTCAGGCGCACCGCTCATCCTCTACGGGCCGTGGATGAAGCAGGGCGTTGCGACCGCTTCGTCGAATCTGGCTTTCGATGCGGACCTGAAGCGGCGCGACCCGGAATGGGGACTGAGGATGGTCGAGGATTTTGCTGCTGCGGCCGAAGAACGGGATCTGAAGCTGGTCGACACCCGGGCAATGCCCGCCAATAACATGATGCTGCTGTTGCGGCGCGGATAGACGAAACCGGTCGCTAGACGGCGATCTTGCGCCGTTGTTCCTGCTGCTGCTCTTGAAGCCACTGCACGAGTTCGGAGAGAACCATGGCGCGGTTGAACGCGATGCCGAATGTCGCACCGTCCTGCCACTTCACCACACCCGCGGCGGGCGTCAGCCCGGGCAATGTCACGACAACGTCGCCACCGACGGCGAGGGGCTTGGGCGACTCCACGCGGATGCCGCCCTGCGACACATTTTCGGCGCGCGTCCGGATCACTTCCGCTTCCTGGCGAACCCAGGCGGTACACTCGACCTCGATTCGCGGCAGGCGCGGCCGCGGACCGTCGCCGGGGGACGCGAGCAAGCCGAGAACGTCGATTGGCCCATCGAAAGTTACGCCGGTGAGACCATCCTTCGTCCATTGGACGATCCCGTGAACGGGAACGCCCTGCTTGAGCTCGACCGACAATTCCGTGCCAACTGCGATCGGCGAATAGGCCCGAATCATCATTCCGCCGGCCGAAATATTGCGGATGAGGCAAAGTTCGCGGCTTTCGCCGACGACGATGGCGCCGACGCGAAGCAGGCTCAGGTAACGCTCGTCGCTGCGACGTTCCGGCTGCTGCGGCGCTGATGCCGCTAGCGAGTAGATCGTTGTCTCGACCGGTTGTTCTTGCATGCGCGGCGGCTCCGACGAAGCATCAACTCAATTGCCCCATCCGTCCGGACGAATCCGACACGGCCCCACTGTCGCCGAGAGTTATCAGGCAAAGCCTTACCAGTTCGTTGCCGTGCCTCGCGCTCCGGTATAAGCTCGCCGCGAGAGGTGTCGGATGCGGCAGACGTTCTTGGCGTTGATGATCCTGGCCAGTCCGTCCGCGCTCGCCGCGCAGCCGGTGGCGACACAATTGCAGGCGGTCGCTGGTGTTCCCGCTATCGACAGCAAGACCCAGACCGAGGACGTCAAGTTCAAGAACGACCGCAACGACCGAATGACCGTCCCGGTGCGCTTGTCCGGGGCGGGGCCGTTCCAGTTTCTCGTCGATACGGGCGCGGACCGCACGGCCATCTCAAGCGAACTTGCCGGCAAACTGGGCCTCGCGACCGGGGAATCGGCATCCATCCATACGGTGACGGGCGTGTCGACGGTGTCGACTGCCAACATGCCCGATCTGCAACTGACGCGGCGCCCGGTGAAAGTCAGCGACGCGCCGATGCTCGACAGTCAGAATATCGGGGCTGACGGAATCATCGGCGTGGACACGTTGCGCTCCCAAAGCGTCGAGTTCGACTTCGAGAAGGATACGATATCGATCGTCCCGTCGGCGACGCCGGAATTCCGTGACGATCCCAACGTCATCGTCGTTCAGGCAGCCCGGAAGAACGGGCGCCTGGTCTTCACGGATGCGGAGGCCAATGGCCACCCGCTGACGGTGGTCATCGATACCGGAGGGCAGATCAGCATCGGCAATCGAGCGCTCCACGATCAGCTGCTTGGCAGAGGCCTGATCGATCCCTCGAAGCAGGTGGAGCTCCAGTCGGTGACCGGTGCGATGATCACCGGGGACTATATGTTCGTGCGTGACGTCGAGATCGGCGGCCTGACGCTGAAGAATCTCGCCATCGTTTTCGCCGACGCGCACACGTTCAAGGAGCTGAAGCTCGACGACAAGCCGGCCTTGCTGCTCGGGATGAACGCGATCCGCGCGTTCAAGAAAGTCTCGATCGACTTCGCCAGCCGCAAGTTCAGGGTCGTGCTCCCGGAGAGCAGCCAGCTTGACGTTCGCTTCGCCTCCGCCCGGCTTCGCTAGCAACGTCGACGCTCGTCGGACTTGAATTTTTCTGCTCACGGCGCGACACGCGGCGCGGGCGGGGAGCAAGCGGGTGCCGGATCGGCACTCGACGATGAAGGAGTTGCTCGAGACATGGCCTTCCAGCTGCCCGAACTTCCCTACGCCAAGGATGCGCTCGCGCCGCACATGTCGGCGGAAACCCTGGAGTATCACCACGGGAAGCACCACCGCGCCTACGTCAACAAGACGAATGAGCTGATCCAAAGCGAAAGCGACCTGTCAGGTGCATCGCTGCTGCAAGTGGTCAAGGACGCCAAGCGGTCCGGCAACGGCAAGCTGTTCAACAACAGCGCGCAGCTATGGAATCACAGCTTCTTCTGGCAATGCCTCGCACCGGCGCAGGGCCAGCAGCCTTCGGGCAAGCTCGCAAAGCTGATCGAGGATGGGTTCGGCAATGCCGAGGCGATGCTGCAAAAATTGCAGGAGGAAGCGGTCAACCATTTCGCCAGCGGATGGGCGTGGCTGGTCCTCGACCGCGGCGCGCTACGCATCACCTCGCTTCACGATGCCGATACGCCTGCCGTTCATGATGGCATGGTGCCGCTCTTCACGCTCGATGTGTGGGAGCACGCTTACTACATCGACTATCGCAACGAACGGCCGAAGTTCGCCACGGCGGTGCTTAAGAACATCGTGAACTGGGACTTCGTCGGAGAGAACCTCGACGGGAACGGTCTCCAGCGCGCTGACCAGGAAGGCGCGGAAGCTTCGGTTACTGCTTGAGGCGGTAGCCCGTCCGGAACATCCAGGCGATCACCGCCATGCAGATTGCGATCAGGCCGAGGGTAACGAGCACGCTCGACCAGACGGGCACGTCGGCGACGGAGTAGAAGCTCCAGCGGAAGCCGCTGATCACGTGGACCACCGGATTGAAGAGGGTGATCGTCCGGAACGGCTCCTGCAGCGCTTTGATCGAGTAGAAAGCACCGCCGAGGAAGGTCAGGGGCGTGATCATCAGCATCGGGATGATCTGAAGCTGTTCGAAATTCTGCGCCCAGACTCCGATCGCAAATCCGAACAGACAGAAGCCCGTGCTGATGCCGATCAGGAAGAGCAACATGGCCGCCGGGTGGTCGACGTGCAGGGGCACGAAGAGGGTGGCCGTGGCGAGCGTCACGAGCGCCAGGATCACGCTCTTGGTTACCGCGGCTCCGACATAGGCGAGCACGGCTTCGAAGCTCGAAATCGGTGCTGAGAGAAGCTCGTAGATCGTGCCGGTAAACTTCGGGAAATAAATGCCGAAGCTGGCGTTGAAGATCGACTGCATGAAGACCGAGAGAAGGGTCAGCCCGGGCACGATGAAGGCGCCGTAGCTGACCCCTTCCATCGCGGTCATCCGGCTGCCGAGTGCGGACCCGAACACGACGAAATAGAGCGCCGTCGTGATCACCGGCGTGATCAGGCTTTGCCACAGGGTGCGCTTCCAGCGCGCCATTTCGAAGCGGTAGATCGCGGCGATCCCGTGACCGTTCATTGCGCGCCTCCATGGACCAGCTCGACGAAAATCTCCTCGAGGCTCGACTGGTGCGTCGAGAGATCCTTGTACGAGATGCCTGCTTCCGAGAGGCCCCGCATCAGCGAAGCAATGCCGGTGCGCTCCGCATGACTGTCGAACTCGTAGCAGAGGACGTGGCCGTCGTTCTCGAGCCGCAAATTCCATTGCGCCAAACCAGCGGGAAGTGCTTGAATTGGCGCGGAAAGTACGATGTCGAGAGTCTTCCGGCCCATCTTCCGCATCAGGTCGCCTTTCTCGTCGACCGCGATCAACTGGCCCTTGCTGATCACGCCGACGCGGTCGGCCATTTCCTCGGCTTCTTCGATGTAATGGGTGGTGAGGATGATGGTCGTTCCATCCGCGCGAAGCTTTCTCACCAGCTCCCACATGTCGCGCCTGAGCTCGACGTCGACGCCCGCCGTGGGCTCGTCGAGGAAGAGGATCGCCGGCTCGTGGCTGAGCGCCTTCGCGATCATCGCACGACGCTTCATGCCCCCGGAGAGGAAGCGCATTTCCGATTTGCGCTTGTCCCAAAGCGATAGCCGCTTGAGGATGTCCTCGATGTAAGCATCGTTGCGCGGCCTGCCGAAGAGGCCGCGGGAAAAGCTCACTGTGTTCCAGACGCTCTCGAACGCCTCCGTCGTCAGCTCCTGCGGGACGAGCCCGATCCGCTCGCGCGCATAGCGGAAGTCGGACTGCCAGTTGCGCCCGTCGACCAGGACCTCGCCTTCGCTTGGCGTGACAATGCCGCAGACGATGTTGATCAGTGTCGTCTTGCCTGCGCCGTTCGGGCCGAGCAGCGCGAAAATCTCCCC
>DATCJM010000295.1:0-7698 GCA_036562805.1 Sphingomicrobium sp. | reverse complement strand
GTCGATGCGCCCTGTTCCGGAAGCGGCACCTGGCGGCGCAATCCCGAGGGACGCTGGCGCCTGACCGCTGAGCGGCTCCAGCGCCTGCTCGCCGTACAGGTGCACCTTCTCGACATCGCCGCCGAGCTCGTTCGTCCCGGCGGCGCTCTAGTCTACGCCGTCTGCTCGCTGCTGTCCCGCGAAGGGGCAGGGCAGATTGAGCGCTTCCTGGAGCGCCATTCATCGTGGATTAGTGAGGAGGTGGCCATTGATGGAGGGCGTGCCGATGGTGCGGGCCGGCTGTTGACGCCCGCCTACGACCATACGGACGGCTTTTTCGTCGCGCGCCTTCGTCGTCCATGCTAGGCGGCACGCTCGAGAAGTGGAGAATTTGATGCAGTCCTTCCCGCGTCTTCTGCTCGCCGGCATTGCCGCTGTTGCGCTTGCTGCGCCGGTCGCCGGCCAACGGTCGGACGACCAGATCCAGCCCAAGTCGGTCCAGCTGATGCATCAGGGCGAGGCGTTGATGTCCGCGGGCAAGCTCGAGGATGCGGAGAACATGCTGGAGACCGCGCTTGCGGTCGATCCGCGCAATCGCTGGGCCTATGTCGACGTCGCGCGCGTCGCGGAAAAGCAGCATCTGTTCGGCAAGGCCGTCCGGATGACTGACAAGGCCCTGCTGATCGAGCCCAACGATCCCGACGCGATCGCCGTCCAGGGTGAGGCGATGGTCGAGATGGGCGCGACGGCACGCGCGCAGCAGAACCTCCAGAAGCTCCAGCAGATCTGCGGCGGCAAGGCCTGCCCGCAGGTGGCGCAGCTTTCGGCGGCAATCACGCGCGGACCGACGGTTGCTGCCGCCAAGGCGCCGGATACGTCGAAGAAGGACTGACGGTCGCTAGCTGAGCGCTCGCGCCAGCTTCATCCATTCGTCGACACTGACGGTCTCGGCCCGCCGTTGCGGGTCGATCCCGAGCAATTCCGCGGCTTCGAGCGCGCCTGGCATCCCCTTGAGGCTTGAGCGAAGCATCTTCCGCCGCTGGCCGAATGCCGCTTCGGTCAACTGTTCGATCACCCGCGGACTTACGCCTTGCGGAGCGGCGGCCGGGACGATGTGGACCACCGCCGAAGTGACCTTCGGCGGCGGGACGAAGGCCGAGCGGTTGACCTCCATGGCGATCCTGGGCCGCGACCGCCATTGCGCGGCGATCGACAGCCTTCCGTAGGAGTCGCTACCGGGCGCAGCGACGATCCGCCGGGCGACTTCCTTCTGGAACATGAGCGTCAGCGAAGACCACCAGGGCGGCCAATCGCCACCCAGCCATTTCAGCAGCAACGCAGTGCCGATGTTGTAGGGGAGGTTGGCGACGACATGCGCTCCTCCGGGGACGAGCTCGTTCTCGCCTACCTTCAGTGCATCCATTTCCAAGATGGTTAGCCGCTCTCCGAACTCGTTGCGGAGCTCATCGAGTGCGGGAATGCACCGCCGGTCTCTTTCGACCGCGGTCACGATCGCTCCGGCATCGAGCAGCGCGCGCGTCAGGCCACCAGGACCGGGCCCGACCTCGTACACGGCCCGACCTTCCAGATTCCCGGGAACGGCTGCGATGCGGGCCAGCAGTTGACGGTCGAGGATGAAATTCTGGCCGAGCGCCTTGCTCGCGCTGAGGCCGTGCCGGGCAATGACCGCTCGAAGCGGCTCGGGGCCGCCGTTCAAAAGCCGTCCGAGCGAACGAGCGTGCTTTCGGCGGCCATGCGGATTGCGGCGGCCATAGGCCGGGGGTCGGCCTTGTCCTGCCCCGCGATATTGAACGCCGTGCCGTGATCGGGGGCGGTGCGGACGATCGGAAGCCCCAAGGTCACGTTGACCGCATCCTCGAAGTGAAGCGCCTTGATCGGGATCAGCGCCTGGTCGTGGTACATGCACAGGGCCGCGTCGTAGGCCGCTCGAGCGCGCGCGTGGAACATGGTGTCGGCAGGATGGGGCCCCGAGACGCGCCAGCCTTCCGCGGCGAGCGCAGCGATCGCGGGCTCGATGATCTCCCGATCTTCGGTGCCGAGTTGGCCACCTTCACCTGCATGCGGGTTCAACGCGGCGATTGCCAATCGCGGCTCGGGAATCCCGAAGTTGCGCTGAAGCCCGCGAAGCGCCGCGCGGCCTCGCGACTCGATCAGGGCCGACGTCAGCGCCAAGGGAACGTCGGCGAGCTTCAAGTGCGTCGTCACCGGCACTGTGCGCAGGGTGGGGCCCGCGAGCATCATGACGACGTTCGCAGCGGCGACTCCACAGCGTTCGGCGACGAATTCGGTCTGCCCGGGATGCTGGAAACCAATCGAGTATAGTTGCTCCTTGGCGACCGGCCCGGTGACGACCGCCGATGCCGAGCCCGATCGCGCGAGGCCGACCGCGATTTCGAGCGAATCGAGCGAACAATGGGCGCCGGCGACGCTGGGATGGCCTGGACGGTCCTCCTCCGCGGCATTGAGCTGGATCAGCGGTAGCCCGACGTCGAAGGCCGAGTCCGCGTCGGACGGGTCGTCGACGAGCTCGATCGGGCCGTCCCACACCGCGGCCACGGCCCGTGGGTCGCCGATCGCGACGAACGGCGGCAGGCCGAACTCGCCGCGCGAGTCCCAGCATTTGGCGATAACTTCCGGACCGATACCCGCAGGATCGCCAAGCGAGATCGCAAGCGGGCCGGGGGACGCTGACGACATGCCTGCGCCCTTATCGGAATTCCGCGATCAGCGGAATTCGATTACGGCGTCGCGGCGGAGGTCGGCGAGATAGCGCCGAGCGCGCGTATTCACCCGCTCCTCGTTCAGCTGGCTGTAGATGTCGTCATAGGTCGGCGTGTTCGACTCCGCCTCGTCGCGTCCGCAAATCACCAGAACTCGAACGCCCTGGTCGAGCGAGCCGAAGGGCTGGGTCGCCTGGCCGACTTGCATCGGCACCATCATCTGCTGCAGCGCGGGCGGCAAATCGCGCATCTTCACCTGATCGCTCGAGACGACCTCGCCGTGGAAATCCGCCGCCAGCTTCTCCGCCCCCCCGCATCCGCCGACGTTCTTGGCGGCATCGGCGAAATGCTCGAGAATCGGCTCGGCCTGCTCGCGCGTCGTGCCTTTGGGGAAGGCCACGGATACCTGCTTAAGGCTTAGAACCGCGTCGCGCGGGTCGGCGACTCCGGTCTTGCGGGTGTCCTGGACGGCGATGATCGAAATCCCGCCGGGCACTTCGATCGGGTTGCTGATCGTTCCCGGCGTCATCTGCTGCAGCACGGTGGCGATGGGCGTCGGCAACTGCTCGGGCCGCACCCAGCCGAGGTCGCCTCCAACGGCAGCCGTTGAAGCTTCCGAATATTGCCGCGCATAGCCGGCGAAGGAGCCGCCGTTCTTTAGCTGCTCGAGGATTTTCTGCGCGTTCTGGAGCGTCTGCTGCTCTGTATAGGGAGTCGCCGACAGGAAGATCTCGCCGACGCGATATTCCTCGGTCCCCTTGGACGCATTGAGCTTGTCGAGAACGGCCTTCACCTCGTCATCGCCGACGGTGACCTCGATCTTGTCGTGCTGAAGCCGGTCCCACGCGATTTCCCCCTGGATCTGGCGGCGAAGCGAAGCGATCGACGAACCGTGCTGCTCGAGATAGGCGGTGAGCTGCTCAGGCGTCTGCTTCACGCCGCTGGCGACGCGCGCGACCGTCCGGTCGATGTCCGCCTTCTTGACGTCAATCTTGTCGCTGGCGGCTGCCTGGATCTCCAGCGTCTCGTCGATCAGATTGCGCAGAACCTGCTGGCGAAGAGCGTCGATCTGATCGGCAGGAATGTCGGTCCCGTTAGCGATGGCGAGGAGAGCCACCCGCTGATCGACGTCGGTCTGGGTGATCACGTCTCCATTGACGATCGCGGTCGCCTTGATGATCGGCGGCATCCTGGTGCCGAACACCTCCGGATTTTCCGGCAGGTGGAGCGACTGGCTACTGTTGATCGGCTGGGTCTGCTGCTGATCGTCGGCCTGCTGGGCAGCCGCTCCGCTTGCTATGCCAAGCAGGACAGCCGCGCCCGCGCAGAATGCGCGCGTCATATTCACTCGGAATGATCGTTCCACGATGTTGAAAATTCCCTTGATTTGCAGCCTGCTGCCACCCATTGCCATTTATTCAGGCCCGCTGAACGCAGCCTTAGCGGCCAATACCCTTCAATGCCAAGTGGATGCCGAAAGTGCTTCCGGCGCGGAAGTTTCCGATGCGCTGGTAATCGCGCTTCCAGGATAGTCCGAGCTGAAGGCAATCGTCCTCATACTGAATGCCGATCCGGTGCCGAACGGGCTGGAATCCGTCGGCAATCGACAGCGGATCCTCGCTCTTGTCGGTAAGATCGACGACCGTCGCGCCGAATACGGACCAGTAGCGGTTGAAAAGCACACGCGCCGCGAACCGCAGCTCTTCCACGTCGCGAAGGTCCTCGATCGCCGGGTCGACGTTCCGGTTGAGCTTCAGATAGCCGATCTGGGCATAGGTCTGGGTCGTGCCGACGGTAAGGTCGAGCTCGTTGCGGCGGACCGCGAAATGGTCCTTGTCGATACGAAATCGGCTCGTGAGCTCGAGCAGCCGTCCATACCGGATCACGGTGCGGCCGACGATGTCCGAAAGGCGGTCGGTGAGACCCGTGCCTTGTGGGAAGATGCCGGGTCGGTCGACCAGCCGGTAGCTCTGCCCGATCGTGCTGTTGATCGAAAGGTTCGGCCGGTCGAGCGACCAATCGAGCCCATAGGTGATGCGGGACGCATCCTCCCACCGATCGTAGCCGGGGAATCGATTGAGGGCGAAGAGGTTGCTGTCCTCGAGATCGATCGACCGCGCGTCTTCGTTCGGAATGTCGATATTCGGCGTTGGCGGCGTGAGCACGAGTTGAACCCGTGGCACGAGCCGCTGAATGCCACCGAGGAGAGGCCCGACGAACGGCCAGTCGACTTCGGCCGCGAGTGCGCCGATCGCGCGGGCGTGCCAGCCGTCGGTACCGGCGTAGATCGGCACCGTGGTGCTTGCCGCGTCGTCGGTGTGATAGACGTCTCCGCGGGCATAGGCCGTCAGGGTCAATTGCTGGCCCCACGGCGTCAGGCGTCGCAGGTCCCATTCCGCGCTGGCGAAGGCGCGCTGCGTATCCTGGCCGTCGATGCGCAGGATCGACAGGCTGTTACCCTGGATCTGCACGGTTCCACCGACCAGATCCTCGACTCTGAAGCGGGCATCGATGGCGGGGAGGGCGATCGGGATCTGCTTCTGATGATCCTCCGAGCGCAGACCCTCGAACGCCCAGCCGGCGATCGAGATGTAAGAGTCCGGGTTGATCCGCTCGACGTTGACGACGTTGCGGAGGCGATCGTCGTTCGTGATGTCGTAGCGGCGGGTGACCGTCTTGTCGCTGGCGGCGCGGAACGAGCTCGTGACGCTCCACTCGGGGTCAAGCTGTGCCTTGCCGTTCGCTTCGAAATAGCCGCGGAAGCCCTTGCGCGTCGACGTGACGTCTGGGTTGACGCTCTCGATGTTGCCGTAAGTCAGGAAGCCGCCGACCTGGAACGCGCCCCACTTGTCGAGCTGGCGGTACTTGGCTTCGATGGCGGGGAGAACGCCGGTGTAGACGTGCGGTGTCAGCGTGAAGTCGCGGTTGGGAGCGATTTGCCAATGATAGGGCTCGGCGATCTCGAAGCCCTTCCTGCTTGAGATGCTGAATTCAGGGGCGAGCCAGCCTGTCGCGCCTTCGTTGCCGCGCGCGACATTGAACACAGGAAGCAGCGGCAGCGTGATCCCGAACAGCTGCAGCCTGCCGCCGATGAATCGCACGCGGCCGGTCGCCGGGTCGTCGATGACCTTGGCCGCCGTGATCGCCCAGCTCGGACGCTTCGGACAGCCGCTGTCGGTGGTCACCGGGCACGGCGAGTAGATGGCGTTGTTGAGGACCGTGACGTCGCCAGTCCGCGTCCCGCTGGTTGCCGCGATCCGCGCTCCGCTCTCGAGCACGATCATCAGATTGTTGACGGTGCCGTCCTTCAGCGTGTCGGTGAGCTGGACGGCGTCGCCGACCAACTTGTCGCCTTGCGGCGTGAGGAGGACGACATTGCCCTTGGCGAAGACCTGCCCGGTCTTGCGGTTCCAGATGACCTGGTCCGCGGCGAGATAATTGCCGTCGCGGTTCATGCGCACTTCGCCGCTGGCGGTTACGACGTCCGTGTTGTCGTTATACGTGACCGCGTCCGCGGTGAATTCGACGATCTGATCGGGAGCAGCCGCCGGCGGCGCCGCAGGAGCCGCAGCCTGCGCGGCAGCACCGACGGGCAACGTCAGCAGCATCGGAAGCGCTGACCACCAGACAATTCTCGCCGTCAACGCTGTCCCGTTCGCCCGCTCGAAGAAATGCTGCCTTGCGGACCGCTATTGCACCTTGGGAAGCGCTCGACAATCGGGCCGACCGCTCCTTTGCCAACCTTTAACTTGCACCCTAAAGGCCGGGGGCTCGTTCGCTTTTTCAGGGAAATAGCCAGATGCAAGTTCGTTTCGCCGACAGCCGGCCCGCGGGAGATTATGCGCTGGTCCTGCCCGTTCAGGGGAAGGATCGGTCGGGGCTCGGCTCGCTCGGCTCTGCGCAGCAGTCGGTCACTGCAGCGCTCGACCGTCAGCGGTTCGAAGGCGAAGGCTCGAGCATCTCGGAGCAATTCGTCGATGAGCAAGGCACCGTCAGGCGCTTGGTCGTCATCGGCGTGGGCGCTGGCGGACTTGACGGCGATGCCGCCGAAAAGCTCGGCGGCAGCGCGACGGCGCGGCTACTGACCTCCGGCGAGAAGGTTGCGGTGATCGACATCAGCAGCCTCGACTATGATGCGGACGCTTCGGCTCGGGTCGCGCTCGGTGCCGCACTGCGCGGATGGCGCTACGACCGCTATCGCACCAAGCTCAAGGACAATCAGAAGCCGACGCTGGACGAAATCGTGATCGTCGGGGGCGGAAGCGGCGCAGAGCAGCGCTATAAATCGCGCTGGGCCCCCGTCCTGGAAGGCGTCTCACTGACCCGCGAGCTGGTGACCGAGCCGGCGAACATCATCTATCCCGAGACATTCGTCGAGCGCGTCCGCGCCTCCCTCGAAGGTTCCGGCATCAAGATCGACGTGCTCGACCCGGGGCAGATGCAGAAGCTCGGAATGGGCGCTTTGCTCGGCGTCGCCCAGGGCTCGATCCGCGAGGCGCGACTGCTGGTTCTCAAGTGGAACGGGGCCGGGGACGGCACGCCGACTGCGTTCGTCGGGAAAGGCGTCACCTTCGACACCGGTGGCATCTCGATCAAGCCTGCTGCCGGCATGGAAGCGATGAAGTGGGACATGGGCGGCGCGGGCGCCGTGGCCGGGGCGCTGAAGGCGCTCGCGCTGCGCAAGGCGAAGGCCAACATCGTCGGCATCTGCGGCCTGGTCGAGAACATGCCGGGCGGGAATGCCCAGCGGCCCGGCGATGTCGTGACGACGATGTCGGGCCAGACGGTCGAGGTGATCAATACCGATGCCGAAGGGCGCCTCGTCCTCGCGGACGCAGTCGCTTACGTGCAGAAGACGTTCAAACCCGGCACCATCGTCGATCTGGCGACGCTGACCGGCGCCATCCTCATCAGCCTCGGCCACGAATGGGCGGGCCTGTTTTCAAACAATGAGGAGTTGGCCTCCGCGCTCATGAAG
>DATCJM010000283.1:0-9588 GCA_036562805.1 Sphingomicrobium sp. | reverse complement strand
CTCCCCGGAAAATCGCGCATGCTCGAGCTTGGCGCGTGACTGGAGCGCTGATCGCGCGCGACGTTCGCCGCGGCTTCACCGGCGCCGCATGGCTGCCGATCGCCTTCTTTCTTCTCGTGGCCGTGCTGGTGCCCTTTGCTGTAGGGCCCGACGCGCACCTCCTTGCCCGGATCGGGCCTGGAGCCCTGTGGATCGCAGCGCTGACAGCAGCGCTATTGCCGATCGAGCGGCTGATCGAGCCCGACCGCGCAGACGGGGTCATCGATCAACTGACCCTGCATGGAACTGCCGAGGAAACCATCGCACTCGCCAAGGTCGTGGCGCACTGGCTGACCTTCGCGCCGCTGCTTCTCGTTGCCGCAATTCCTGCCGCGGCGGTCCTTGCCCTCGATGCGACGTCGCTCGCCCGGACGGAAATCGCGCTCCTCGTCGGAACGCCAGGGCTGGCGTCGCTCGCGGTCGCTGTCGCTGCGGTCACTGCCGGACTTCCGCGCGCCGGCGCGCTTGCGGGCCTGCTGCTCCTCCCGCTCGCGGTCCCGGTTCTGATCTTCGGAGCCGCGGACGCTTATTTGCTCGAAGGCGCCGTCTCGCTGCTGCTTACCGCCGGAACGCCGTTCGTCGCCGGCGCAGCCATTCGCGCCGCTAGAACCTAGACCATCTCGCGAAAATCGCGGTCGGGAGAAGCAGCCCTCTCGCCTCTTCACGCACCGCCATTTCCCCGACCTCGACCGTACCGCCGAGATCGGCGAGGACCTGTCGCACGAGTTCCCCGATGGCGAGCGCCGACATGCGCACCGCATAGACGGTGAGCACGAGGAAGCGGCTGTTCTCGTCGAGCAGTTTTCGGCAATCGGCCAGAAGTGCGGCGAGATTCTCCTCGAGGCGCCAAGTCTCTCCGGCCGGTCCGCGCCCGAACTTGGGCGGGTCCAGCAAGATGCCGTCATAGCGCCGTTCGCGCCGCACTTCGCGCGCGGTGAACTTGCTCGCGTCGTCCACGATCCAGCGGATCGGCCGCTGGTCGAGGCCGGACAGCCGCGCATTGTTCTTTCCCTGCTCGACCGACTTCTTCGACGCGTCGACGTGGACCAGTCGCCCGCCGGCGTCGCTCAGCAATAAGGTGCCGACCCCGGTGTAACCGAACAGGTTGAGCACGTCGGCATCGGCGGCGCGCTCGCGCATCCAGTCCCATTGCGGCGCCATGTCCGGAAAGAAGCCGAGATGACGGAACGGCGTGAGTGACGCTTCGAACCGGACATTGCCGCGCGAAAGAGTCCATTCCCGCGGCACCGCGCGGTGCTGAACCCAGCGTCCGCCGCCTTCTTCGTCCGACCCCGGAACGAAGGTGGCATCGGGGTTCCATTCGTCCCTCGACGGCCGCCACATGGCCTGCGGTTCCGGACGCACAACCTCGACGCCGCCGTACCGTTCGAGCTTTTGTCCGCCGCCGCAGTCGATCAACGACCAGTCGGCCCAAGGCTCGGCGACGAGCGTCTTGAGATCGCTCACGCCGCCAGTGCAAGCTGTGCGCCGACCGACGCGATTGCCGCACGGCCGTCGAGCAGCGCGGCTCCAGCCGATCGCGCCGCGGCTGCATCGATTGTCCGGATCTTTTCGAGCACTTCCTCGAGCGAAAGGATGCGGCCGAACACCTCGATTGACCGCGCCATGTGCTCGGCGCGCCCCTGCGCGCTTTCGAGATTCATGAGCAAGCCAGCTTCGAGTTGGGCGCGCGCGCGCTGGACTTCAGGCTCGGTCAGGCTCTCGACCGCATCGGCGAGCACCTCGCGCGCCAGGTGCATCGATTCCACCGCCCGGTTGCGGTCGGCGGCGCAGCTCATCGTCACGATCCCGGTGTCGGCATAAGCCTGCTGCCACGCGCTGACCGAGTAAGCGAGGCCGCGCTCCTCGCGCAGCTGCTGGAACAGGCGAGACGACATCCCGCCGCCGATCGCCTGCACGAAGATCGACAGCGCCGGCAGCTGCGGATGCGACGCAGGAAGGCCGGGGAGACCGAGGCACCAATGCGCTTGCTCGAATTCTCTGCGGTCGTTGCGGACGCCGCCGGTGAACTCGGCGGGCCCGATCGGCACGCCGGGCCAATTCTCCATGTCCCCAAACAAGCGCTCCGCGAGCTTCAGGATCTCGCCGCTGTCGACCTTGCCGCTTGCCGACAGGATCAGCCGCGATGGGACGAGCTCGTCGCGGATCCACGCGCGACAATTGTCAGCGGTGATCGCGCGCAGCGTCTCTTCACATCCGAGGACCGAGCGGCCGAGCGGTTGATTGTCAAACGCGGCCTCGAATAGATGATCGTGGACGAGGTCGTCCGGTGAATCGATGACTTCACCGAGCTCGGAAAGGATGACGGTTTTCTCGCGCTCGAGATGCTCTTCATCCATGTGCGGCGCACGCAGGAAATCCGCGATGAGTCCGGCGAGCACCCCGGCATCCTTGGCCAGCGTGCGCCCATAAAAGACGGTCTGGTCGCGCGCGGTCCACGCATTGATGACGCCGCCGACGTCTTCGATCGCTTCGGCGATCTGGCGCGTGTCGCGGGAGCCGGCGCCTTTGAAGACCATATGCTCGACGACATGCGCGAGACCGCTCAGGTGCTCGGGCTCGGAGCGCGACCCGACCATCGCGTACACTCCGAGCGCTACCGATTCGGCGCCGGGCAACGGATCGACGGCGACCCGCATACCGTTCGAAAGCACGTGCATCTCACCACTCACGTTTCGGTCCATCCTCCCGGCTGCGCCTTCTCAAAGCCAGACCATAGATGATCAACGCGATTGCGGCGAAGCTGAACCACTGAATCGCATAGGAACGATGATTGTTCGGAATGGTATCGAGCGACGGCGGCGCGCTCGGTTCCAGCCCCGGCGGCGCGCTTCCCGCGACGAGGCGCATTCCCGTACGGCGATCCGGCGCGATGATGCCGCTGACCGGGCCGCCGTTCCAGTTGACCTTTGCATTCGGATTCTTCGACCAGCCCACCTCGACGCTCATCCCCGGGCCCTCGGCGCCGGTGGCGCAGTCGACGATCTGGACATAACCGGGCTCGCCGGCTCGGTTTTCTCCGGCCATCGCGCGGTGACCCACGGGCCGCAGGCACACGCCGGTCGCATTCCGGAACAGCGGCAGGTGATCGCTCTTGAGCGGGATGGTCGGCCAGGTGATCGGCGGCTCCTTTTGAGCGGCCGCATATTGTGCGAGCAGCCCTTCCTTCCACTTCGCGCGCTGCAATTGCCAGATGCCGAGCCCGATCATCAGGGCGACGGCGGCCAGGACGATGATCGTCGGGATGACGGGTAGGCGCCGGGTCACGAAACGATGCGCCCTTCGCGCGCCCGATGCTTATATTCCTGCGCAAGCAGCCATGCCTTCGACAGCCTGAGGCCGCCGATGGTCAGCGCCGTGGCGACGGGAATCCATACCAGGTGCACCCACCACGGCGGCGAAAAGGCGCCGTCGACGAGCAGCGCGGAGACGACCGTGATCGTCCCGACGATGAAGATCAGGAATGCCGCTGGTCCATCGCCGACGTTGAACGCGTCGAAGTCGAGGCCGCAGCTGCGGCATTTCCGCGCAAAGCGCACCCAGCCATCGAACAGGCTATGAGCCCCGCAGCGCGGGCAATTGCCGGCAAGCGCCGTCTCGAGCGACGAATGCTCTGCCGCCGGCGACTCGGGGATCACCCCGCGTGCGGCGCGCCCCAGCCGCCCCAGACGTAGATCGAGGTGAACAGGAACAGCCACACGACGTCGACGAAATGCCAGTACCAGGCTGCCGCCTCGAACCCGAAATGCTGCTTGGGCGTGAAGTCGCCGCGGCGCGCACGCAGGTAGCAGACGATCAGGAAGATCGTGCCGATGATGACGTGGAAGCCGTGGAAGCCGGTCGCCATGAAGAAGGTCGAGCCATAGATGCTGCCTTTGAAGGCGAAGGGCGCGTGCGCATACTCATAGGCCTGGATGCTGGTGAAGGTCAGGCCGAGCAGGATCGTTAGGATCAGCCCGAGCTTCAGGCCGTGACGGTCGCCGTGAATGAGCGAATGATGCGCCCAGGTGACGGTCGTGCCCGAGCACAGCAGGATGAGCGTGTTCAGCAGCGGGAAGCCCCACGGGCTCAGCACTTCGATGCCCTTGGGCGGCCACTGGCCGCCGACGGCCACGGCCGGGAAGATCGCCGAATCGAAGAAGGCCCAGAACCAGGCGAGGAAGAACATCACCTCGGAGGCGATGAACATGATCATGCCGTAGCGAAGGTGAAGCTGGACGACCGGCGTGTGATGGCCGGTATGCGCCTCGTCGATCGTATTCTTCCACCAGTTGAACATGGTGACGAGCACGCCGAGCAGCCCCAGAAGCATCAGCGGGACGCCGAAGCGGTTCGCGTGGAACCACATCACCGCGCCGCTGAACATCACGCCGCCGGAAATGGCGCCGATCAGCGGCCACGGATCGGGATCGACCAAATGATAATCGTGGTGCTTCGTCGCGGCCATTTGTCGTGCGCTTCCCTCTTTGGCTTTGTCAGCGGCTCTAGCGAGCCGCCGAGTCACTTTCCACAGGATAAAATGTGTAGCTCAGCGTGATCTCGTGAACGTCCTTCGTGTCGGGGTCCTTCTCGATCCCCGGGTCAACGAAGAAGACCACCGGCATGTTGACCTTCTGTCCCGGCTGAAGCGTCTGCTGCGAAAAGCAGAAGCATTGGATTTTCTTGAAATATTTGCCCACCGTATCCGGCGAGACGTTGTAGACCGCCTGCCCCGTGATCGGCCGGTTGCTGAGGTTCTGCGCGAAATAGTAGATCTTCGTCTGGGCGCCGGGAGCGACGTCCACGGCAACCTGCTCCGGTTCGAACTTCCACGGCAGGCCCGGATGCACATTCGCGTCGAACTGGACCTTCACCTGGCCCGCTACTGCACCCGGCGCCCGGTCGGCGCGCTGGGTCGTGCCGTTGAAGCCCGTCGCCTGGCAGAATGCAGCATAGAGCCGCGGCGTCAGCGCGACGAGGAGGACCATCCCCGCAATAATCAGGAGCAGGATCCGCAAGGTCTTCGCATTCTTGCCGTCGGGGACCTTGCTGTTCACCAGTTCATTCCCGTTTTCGCGATCGTGATGAAGAAGATCAGCACGACGAACGCGCCGAGCAGCAAGGCGAGGATCCGCGCCCGCTCCCGCTGGCGGCGGACGATTTCCTCTTCGAGCTTCATGCCCCCAGCCATCGATCCGCGACGAGGACCGCGAACAAGGCGAAGAGGTAGAAGACCGAATAAGCAAAGAGCTTCTTCTCGGGCGCCATTTGCGCCGGCTCGGTCGCGCGGCTCGCGAACACGCGCCCGGCGAGCACGACAAAGACGAAGCTGAGCACGGCGGCGCTGATGCCGTATATCGATCCGGTGAGGCCAAGGAGCCAGGGCGCAATCGCCGCTGCCGCCATCGGCAGGCTGTAGAAGAAGATCTGCCGCCTGGTGTTCTGCGCGCCGGCAACCACCGGCAGCATCGGGATTCCCGCGGCCGCATAGTCGGAGCGGACGAACAGCGACAGCGCCCAGAAATGCGGCGGAGTCCACAGGAAGATGATCGCGAACAGGAGCAGCGGGAGCGCGGACAAATGCCCGGTCGCAGCGACCCAGCCGATGACGGGCGGGAAGGCGCCGGCCGCCCCGCCGATCACGATATTCTGCGCCGTGCGCGGCTTCAGCCAAACCGTGTAGACGATCACGTAGAAGAGGATCGAAACCGCAAGCAGCGCCGCCGCGAACCAGTTGGTCGCGAGCCCCATCAGGATCACCGAGAAGAATGCGAGGCCGACGCCGAAGTGAAGCGCCGACTGGCGGTCCATGCGTCCCGCCGGCAGCGGCCGCTTCGCCGTCCGCCGCATCTTCGCGTCGATGTCCGCCTCATACCATTGGTTGAGCGCGCCGCAGGCGCCGGCGCCAAGCGCGATGCACAGGATCGCCGTAAAGCCGAGCACGAACGGCAGGCTGGCCGGCGCGACGAGCAGGCCGCACAGGCCGGAGAACACGACAAGGCTCATCACGCGCGGCTTGGTCAGCGCGAGGAGATCGCGCCAGTCGGCAGGCAGCGCGGCTGGATTCGTCAACTCGATGGCAGGCATTGCCGCGGCCTATAAGCAGTTGGGTCCCAGAGGAAAAGGCCGAGTGGCAGCGTTCATCGAACCTTTGCTATGGCCCGCGCATGATCCGCCGAATCCTCGCAGCGGCCCTGCTCGCCGCTTTGTCTGTTCCCGCCGCGACGCAGACTGTGTCGCCAGCTACCGCAACCACGGATGAAGTGCCGGTCGCGATCGACACCAGCGCCGGACGGATCGTCGTCGCGCTTGACGAGGCGCACGCACCGATCACCACCGCCAACTTCCTCCATTATGTCGATACGCACCGCTTCGACGGCGAGCCTTTCTACCGCGCGATGCGCCAGCCGGGCGGCAAGGAGGGCGACGGCCTCATCCAGGGCGGCATCCGTTCCAGCTCGCTCAAGCTCTTCCCGCCGATCAAGCACGAGCCGACAAGCGAGACGGGCCTGCATAACGTCGCCGGCGCAATCTCCATGGCCAATGCCGGCCCCGGCACGGCGCGCGCCGACTTTTTCATTCTCGCCAGCGACATGCCGGCCCTCGACGCGACCGCCGCTGATCCAGGCTTCGCGGTCTTCGGCCATGTCGTCGAAGGAATGGACGTGGTGAAGAAGATCCTCGCCTCGCCAGTCTCGCCGGACAAAGGCGACGGCGCGATGAAGGGGCAGATGCTCGACCCGACGATCAAGATCATCAAGGTCGAGCGGGTGAAGTAGCCGCGGCACCTTCGATGCCGAGCCGCTTCTTCGCTCGGGCGATGATCTCGTCGAAGCGCGGGTCGTCGCGCAGGCTGTCGAGATCGGTGTCGTTTTCGACGATGCGAAGCTGATATTGGCCGCCGCTGGCCAAGCTGCTCTCCAGCATCTTCAGCGCGCCGTCCTTGTCGCCGACGATCGAAAGCACGCAGGCGAAATTATAGCGCACGTTGAGGTTGTCGGGGTCGACGAGCAGCGCTCGCTCCATCCATTCGTGGGTCTTTTCTTTCTCCCCGAGCAGCGCATAGCCGCCGGCAAGGATGCCGAGCGCGGCGCCGTTGCTCGGGTCCTGCTGCACGGCCGTCTGGGATTCGGAGATCATCCGCTTGGCTGATTCCCGCAGCTTCTCGGTCTGCCCGGCGGCCTGGTAGCAGGTGGAAAGCATCGCCCAGGCATGGAAATCGCTTTCGACCAGCTCGACCGCGCGCTCGTAGTGGCGCGTGGCGGCGGCGACGTCGCGCCGGTTGAGATAGAAGCGTCCCGCTTCCTTGTTCACTTCCCACGAGTCTTCGCCGAGGCGGACGGCCTCCTCCATCTCGGCGGCGGCCTCGTCGATCTTGCCCCGCTGCAGCAGGCGCTTGACGATCGGCAGCCGCGCCTGTGGAATTCCCGGGTCGATTGACAGCGCCGCATTCGCGGCCGCGAAGCCGTCGTCGACGTTGCGGTCGAAGCCGTATCGGAGGCTCGACTGGGCAATCGCGAGCAGCGCCCAGGCATCGGCATATTGCGGGTCGATCTCGACCGCGCGACTGCAGATACGCATCACCCGCTCTTCGCGCCGGGCATCCCCATGGTTGCCCGTCACCCAATATTGCCGCGCGAGAAGATACAGATTGTAAGCCTCGGCATTGAGGGTGCCGCGGCGTTCGATCGCTTTCTTTTCCTTGGGAAGGAGCTTCAGCCGCAGCGCCCGGACGATCTCCTTCGTGATCTCGTCCTGGATCGCGAAGATGTCGGTGAGGTCGCGGTCGAACCGCTCGGCCCATGCATGGCCGCCACTGCGCCCTTCGATGAGCTGCGCGGTGATCCGCACCCGGTCTCCGACCTTGCGGACGCTGCCTTCGAGCACGTGGGTGACGCCAAGCTGGCGCGCCACGTCGCAGACGTTCACCGAGCGGCCCTTGAAGGTGAAGGCGGTGTTTCGCGCGATCACCTCGAGTGCAGAGACCTTCGAGAGATCGGTGGTGATGTCCTCGCTGATCCCGTCGCTGAAATATTCCTGCTCGACGTCGCCGCTCATGTTCTGGAACGGAAGGACGCAAATCGAGACTTCGCGTGAGGCGACGCGGGATTCGGCATCGCTTTTCACTGGGCCAGCGAGTGCAGCGACGCTCGCGACCAGCTTCTTCCAGCCCGCGGCATTGCCATCGCCGTCCCAACCTTTGAAGTCTGCGCACTGGATCTGGTTGAACGGCATTGGCGGGATTGCCCCGTCGAGCGTCGCCTGGACCAGCGCCGAGCCGGCGCGCGCAGCATCGGCTTCCGCCCTCACCCATTGCGACTTGGCCGCCTCGGCGGACCATAGCACCACCACCGCGGCCGCGCCCTGGATGCGCTCCTCGATCACCTCGGCATAGGAGCGGTGGGCGGGAAGCTCGTCGTCGCGCCACACTTCGAAGCCGGCTTCGCGCAGCAGGTCGGCGACGAGCACCGCCATAGGCTCGTCCGCGCGCGCGTAGGAGATGAAGATGTGCGACATGCCCCGAGCTCCGACGGCGACGCTACTCCGCGGTCGTTGGGTCGATCATCGCGCGAATTTCTGAGATCCGGTTGGCCGGAAAGCCCCCGCGCTTCGCATGCTCGCGAACCATTTCCTCATTCGGCGCGCGGTATACGCAGTAAATCTTATCGTCGGTCACGTAGCTGTGCACCCACTGGATCTGCGGGCCAAGGTCCTGAAGGACGTGGCACGACGTCTGCGAAGCCATCTTAAGGTCGCCCGCCTCAAGCTTACCGGCGCCAGGCATTTCCCGTTCGATCACATATTGCGGCATGGTTCTCCCTCCGTACCCCCTCGGAGGAGCCCACGCATAACATTTATGTAATGAAATGTCGCACTGGGCTTGCGAGCCAGACAAAAGGCTCCGGCGGCGCGGGAGCCTTGCTTGTCTACCGCTTCGTCAGTCGATCCGCGGCAGGGTCGAATATTGGTGGAACGGCGGCGGGCTCGACAGCGTCCATTCGAGCGTCGTCGCGCCTTCGCCCCACGCGTTCGCCGGCGCCTTCGGTCCGGCCGCGAGCGACCAGAACAGGTTGACGAAGAACACCGCCACGCCGGCGACCGTGATCATGTAGCCGTAGGTCGAGACCTGGTTCCAATGCGTGAACGCCGGCGTGTAGTCGGGGATTCGCCGCGGCATTCCGTCGAGGCCGAGGAAGTGCATCGGGAAGAAGATCACGTTCACCCCGACGAACATCAGGAAGAAGTGAATCTTGCCCAGCAGCTCGTTGTACAGGCGGCCGCTCATCTTCGGGAACCAGTAATAGAAGCCCGCGAAGATCGAGAAAATGGCGCCGAGGCTGAGCACGTAGTGGAAGTGCGCAACCACGTAGTACGTGTCCTGCATGTACGTATCGACCCCGCCGTTCGCGAGGACGACGCCGGTGACGCCGCCGACCGTGAACAGGAAGATGAAACCGATCGCGAACAGCATCGGCGTCTCGAAGGTGATCGATCCGCCCCACATCGTCGCGATCCAGCTGAATATCTTCACGCCGGTCGGCACCGCGA
>DATCJM010000279.1:0-2494 GCA_036562805.1 Sphingomicrobium sp. | reverse complement strand
CCGCACCGTGGCAATGACATGGTCGTGACCGCGGCAATTCGCGATTGTCTGAAAGCGTCCCTTCCTATATTGGCGCGGCCCTTCCGATGAACGTCACAACCTTACCCAAGCCCCCGCGCGTCGGGCTGGTCTCGCTCGGCTGTCCCAAGAACCTAGTCGACAGCGAGCGGATCATGACCAAGCTGCGCGCCGAAGGCTATGACATGTCGCCCGATTACGAGGGCGCGGACGTGGTGCTGGTCAACACCTGCGGCTTCCTCGACTCCGCGAAGGAAGAGAGCCTCGAAGCAATTGGCGAAGCCATCGCGGAGAACGGCCGAGTCGTCGTCACGGGATGCATGGGGAAGGAAGCCGACGTCATCCGGGAACGCTTCCCCGATGTCCTCGCCATCACCGGTGCGCATCAATATGAAGAGGTCGTCGCCGCGGTCCACGACGCCGCGCCGCCGGTCCCCTCGCCGTTCATCGACCTGGTCCCGGAAGCCGGGCTCAAGCTGACCCCGCGCCACTACAGCTATCTGAAGATTTCCGAAGGCTGCAATCACCGCTGCGCCTTCTGCATCATCCCGCACCTCCGCGGCGACCTCGTCAGCCGCCGCCCCGACGCGATCCTTCGCGAGGCGGAAAAGCTGATCGCGGCAGGCACGAGGGAGCTGCTGGTCATAAGCCAGGACACCAGCGCCTACGGCGTCGACGTCCGCCACAAGGCATGGCCGTGGAAGGGTGGCGAGGTGCGCGCCCACATGACGGATCTCGCGCGCGAGCTCGGCAGGCTCGGAGCCTGGGTCCGGCTTCATTACGTTTATCCCTATCCGCACGTGAACGACGTCATCCCGCTGATGGGCGAAGGGCTGGTCCTTCCCTACCTCGACATTCCGTTCCAGCATGCGAGCCCCAACGTTCTGCGGCGGATGCGCCGGCCGGCGAACGACGCCAAGGTGCTCGAGCGCATCCGCTCATGGCGCGCGCAGGTGCCGGACCTCGCAATTCGCTCGAGCTTCGTCGTCGGCTTCCCGGGTGAAACGGAGGAGGATTTTGCCTACCTTCTCGCGTGGCTCGAGGAAGCGCAGCTCGACCGGGTGGGCGCGTTCAAGTTCGAACCCGTCGAAGGCGCGCCGGCAACCTCGATGGACGACCAGGTGCCGGAAGATTTGAAGCAGGAGCGCTACGACGCGGTGATGGCGCTCTCGGCCCGCATCTCGGCCGAGAAGCTCGCGGCGAAGATCGGCTCGTCACTCGAGGTGCTGATTGACGCGGTCGACCAGGACACCGGCGGCGCGACTGGGCGGTCCAAGGCGGATGCGCCCGAAATCGACGGTGAAGTGCACCTGCGCGACGCCGGTGGATTGCAGCCAGGAGACATGGTCCTGGCCCGCATTGAAGATGCCGACGAACATGACCTATTCGGCGTTGCAGAAGGCCCATCGCCCACCTTCGCCTGAGCGGCTGCCGCGACTTCGTGGTATTTCCATCACAGCCGTGATTTCAGCGACGACCGGTTTGTAACCGGCGATAGAAACCCATGGCATCATTAGCCAAATCGGAGTAATGCCGGTCCAAATCGGAGGAGCAGGGTCATGCCTCGGTTCGGAAGGATTATTGCGTCTGCGGCTGTTTCGCTCTCGCTGATCGCGAGCTCGACGGCTGCAATTGCGTCAACCGAGACGGCGCCGCCGCCTCCCGCCAGCGACAGCTGGGTTGCGCTCAGCATGCTGACGCCGAGCGGCACTGCGTTGCTTGGAACGACCGGCGTAACCGCCGCGGCTCAGCCCGACACGGCACCGCCGCCGTATCCGCCGGCCTATGGAGCGAGGCCTGGTCCGCCGCCGATCCCGGTCCTCATCGTGTGGGGCCTGGTGCTCGCGACGATCATCTACATCGCCGTTCACAACAATCATCACCATCCCCACCCCAACAGCCCGGCCTAAGCCGGCCTAAAACACTTAGCTCCTCATGAAGGCGGTCGTGGTTTCACGGCCGCCTTTGCACGTGGATCCATGATCCGCTGCCAGACCGGCGGCACGAGCGCCGTGAGCAGCGCAGCGGCATAACCGGACGGAAGCTCGGCCGCGCCGGGCAGCGGATCGAGGCCCGCATACGGCCTTGCCATGTGCCGGTGGTGGTCGCTGTGCCGACCCATGTTGAAAAGCGCGGCGTTGTTCATTCGGCGCGCGCTGTTCCACGAATGATGGGGGCCGAGCCGCTCAAGCCGGCCATCGACCCCGATGCGCCGTTCGAGGCCGTAATGCGCGACATAGTTGAACGTCTCGAGGAGAAGCACGGCGATCATCGCGACCAGGACGACGAAGCCAAGGCCGCGAAGGCTGAGCAGCGCAACGGCGATCACGAACAGCAACTCCAGGCCGACGAAGGCAATCATCGGATTGCCCGGCCCGAACACGGCCTCTCCGCGCCGACGCCGGCGCCGCCCCTCGAACTCCCACGCTTCGCGTAGCTGGCCGCCGATCGAGCGCAGCCAGAAGCGATAGAGGCC
>DATCJM010000258.1:0-10182 GCA_036562805.1 Sphingomicrobium sp. | reverse complement strand
ATTGAGGCTCGGCGGCGTTCGCACCGGAATGCCCCACGGGACGTTCGGCTTCCAGCCCGCGTCACGCATATAGGCGGCGATGGACGCCAAACCGTCGAGCTCATTCGACCAAATGTCCGAATAACCGTCGCCGTCGCCATCCGCGCGCAGGCGGAGGACGACCGACGGCATGAATTGCGGATAGCCGGTGGCGCCGGCCCAGCTGCCTTTCAGGCGCCAGCGCGGCACGCCCTGGTCGATCAGCTTGAGCGCGGAGATGAATTCGTTCTCGAAGAACTCGCGCCGACGGCCGTAATAGCCCAGGCTGCCGAGCGCCTGCAGCAGGTCCGTGCTTCCGGTGACCGTGCCGTAGCTCGTCTCCATGCCCCAGATCGACATCAGGATCGCCGGGTCGACGCCATAACGCGCGTACATGCGGCTGAGCGCGTTGAAATGCTCGCTGTAATTCGCCTGCCCGCGGGTGATGAGCGATCGGGTGACGTGCGCGCGCAGATAAGGCGCGAGCACGCCGACGACTCCGCCGACGCTGTGCGCGACCGGCTCCGTGCGCTCGAGGTCGATGACCTTCGAATTGATCGTCAGGCCCGGAACATTCGCCTGGATCGTGGCTTCGCGGACCCCCTGGAGCCGGGCGAGCGCCGCCAGCCGCACCTTGTACGTGTCCCAGCTGTACGCCGAGGCCTGCACGGCCGCCGGTAACGTGGCAGCAGCCGGACCGGAGGACTGCTGCTGCGTGCCGGGCGCAGTTGCCGACCCGACCGACGCGGCCGACGCCGCGATCCACAACCAGCTACTCACTCCAGCCAAAGGACGCGCCTCCTCCCTACAACCGAGGTAGAGTGGAAAACCCTTCGGAGGCCAGCTTGGTTCACCGCGCGCCTTGCACGTCCTGCCCCGCGCGGCGATATGCGGGCCGCTTCAGATGGATGGGTGGCCGAGCGGTTTAAGCGGGAGGCGACTGTCCTGCCGGGGGCAGGACACAAAGCCGAACGGTCTTGAAAACCGGGCGAAGCGCTCTGACAAGCGTCACAGACGGATGGGTGGCCGAGCGGTTTAAGGCACCGGTCTTGAAAACCGGCGACGTGCAAGCGTCCGTGGGTTCGAATCCCACCCCATCCGCCAGCCATCATCTCCCCGTTCATCGAATCGCCCTGCCCTCTCCTTCAAGTGCTGCTAAACATTAGACTTGCAATGCCGCTACAAATGTAGCACTCTACAAATGTAGCGCGGCGATTCTGCCGCATGGAACAGGACGTATCTCGATGCTGAGCAAGCTCCCTCCTCGCGAACGGCAGATCGTGGACATCCTCTATGAACGCGGCCCCGTTCTCGTCGCGGAGATTTGCGAGGCGCTGCCCGACCAGCTCAGCGGATCGGCTGTGCGCGCGATGCTGAAGCGGCTCGAGGACAAGGGCTACGTGCAACGAAGCGAATCCCAGCGCGGATTCCTCTACAGTCCCGCCGTCTCGGACACCGTCGCGAAGAAGTCGGCGCTGAGCGAGATCGTCCGGGTCTTCTTCAACGGCTCGCCTGCGAGCGCCGCAAGCGCCCTCCTCGGCATGTCCGAGAAGCTCAAGGAAGACGAGCTTAGCGAGCTCGAGCAGATGATTGCCCGCGCGCGCCAGGCGAAGGGAACGAAGCAATGACTGTGTTGATCGCCATCGCGCTCAAGTCGCTGTTGGTTGCCGGGCTGACGCTTCTATTGCTCGCCGCGATGAAGCATCGCTCGGCCGCGGAACGCTCGTGGGTCGCGCACATCGGCCTGCTCGCGCTGGTGATCGTCGCCCTGGCGCCACTTGCGCTGCCGCGGTGGAGCATCGAGGCGCCTTCCCTGTTCGCGCAGCCCGCTTCGATCGAGAGCAACGCGCCGGCGGCGATTGCGAAAGCGACGCCGCTCCACTTTCAAGCCGTCACGCAACCTGCTGCCGTGACTCCGGCGCCGGTCCGGCCGTCGATCAGCGCGGCGGCTGCCGTTTCGGCGGCCTACGCCGTCCCGGCGGCGATCCTGCTGCTGATCACCCTCCTCGCGCTCGGCCGCCTCATCGCGCTTCGTGCCCGCGCCGACATCCTCGTCGACGGCCATTGGCTGAGCGCCCTTGCCCGCGCCCAGCGGCGGATGGGGTTCAAGCACGGCACTGCGCTTCTCACCAGCAACGAGCTCGCTTCGCCGATCAGCTGGGGCCTGATGCGGCCCGTGATCGTCCTCAACAGCCGCGCCGTCGAAGCCTCGGGCGAAGCGGAAGCGATCCTCGCCCATGAGCTCGCGCACGTCGCGCGGATGGACTGGGCCAAGCTCCTGCTTGCCCGGATCGCGACGGCGCTGTTCTGGTTCAACCCGTTCGTCTGGCTCCTCGCTCGCGAAGCGCACCAGCTGCGTGAGGAAACCGCCGACGATGCAGTGCTCGCCGCCGACATCGCGGACACCGATTATGCCCAGCTCCTGGTCGGCGTTGCGCGCCACGAATGCCCAGGCCTGCTGCTCGGGGCGCATGGCGTCGCGCCATCGAAGGGCTCGCTCGCGCGCCGCGTTGCCCGGGTGCTCGACGGAAAGTCGGTACGCGGCCCGGTTCCGGGATCGTTCGCGCTCGGCGTGTTCGTCGGTGCGCTCGTGATTGCAGCGCCGCTTGCCGCACTCACGCTGACGCCGGGTGGGCCGACGCTCGCGAAGCCGGTGACCGCCAAAGCCGACGGAACGGCGCGTTATTACGGACGCCCGGTTGCCGAGGTTCCGGTCGATCTCCCGCATATCATCGCCAACGGCGTTTCGACGTCGGTCGCGACGGCCGCGGCGGCGATTGCGCCCGTCACTGCCAACAATGTGGCGAAGGAATTCGCCGCGACGAGCCCCGACGGCGCGAGCCTGGTGACTCGTAACGGTGTGACGGTCGCGACAGGCACGGACGGCGCCAGGCTGACCGTCTATCCGCCCAACGCGCAGGGACTCCGTCGCGTTGTCGCAGTCGGCGCAAACGGCGCCACCGCGGTCACATTGGCAGACTCTCATGCGCTGTCGGGCATGGCTGCGACGATCGGCGCGCCGCCGCTCCCGCCGCCGCCGCCCCTGCCCCCGGAGGTTCAGAAGCGGGCGATCGACCGCGCGATCGAAATGAAGGCGGTCGGCGTCACTCCCGAATATGTGGCCTCGATCCGGTCCGCGCTGCCGCAGCTGCGCCTGTCCGGCGACGACGTGGTTCAGTTGAAAGCGGTCGGCGTGACTCCGGAATTCATCCAGGAGCTGGCGCGCGAGGGCTATTCGAACCTGACCGCGGACGAGATCACCGGCGCTTATGCCGTCGGCGTCAGGCCCGACTACATTCGCGCGATGGCCGCCATCGGCTATCCGCGCCTCTCGCTCGAGCAACTGACCGAAATGAGGGCCGTCGGCGTCATGCCGATCGACGTCGAGCGTTTCCGCCGCGCGGGCTTCACTCATCTCGACGTCGACGAGCTGGTCCAGGCCAAGACGCTCGGTCTGACGCCGGAGGAAATCCGCGCGAGCCGCGACGGCCCCTGATCGGCTCGCCCGACTAAACTGATCTTTCGCTGACTTGAGTTTGAAGCGCCTCTCCGGAGGCGAGCGGGCGGACTTTGCCCAGCATTTCGAAGGAGACCGATCATGAACCGCGCACTCGCTTTCATCGGCGCTTTGCTTCTCGCCTTCATCAGCGTCTCGTCGGCATGCACCGCCGCCGGACCTCAATGGATCCACTTCACGCTCGAACCCGAAAGGGCGAACTCCGATCGGATCCAGGCCAGCTTTCGCAACGAAGAGCGAGGCGACCGCGAGAACAATTGGTCGACCGGCTTCCTTCCGTCCGACTTCGTGGGTCTCGATGTCGCTGGGTTTCGTGGCCCCGGCAGCCGTCCGCTCAGCTTCGCCATAATCCGCGAGGCGGGCCGGGTGGACTGCTCCGGCCATGGCGGCGAATCCTATGCCGCCGGTTCGTGCAGCTTTACCGCCAACCCTGCCTTCACCCGCTTACTCGAAAGCCGCGGCATTGGCCGTCCGACCGACGAGCAGGCGTTCGGGCTGATGGCGGTCAATGCCCGTCACGACCTGATCGACGCGGTTGCGGCCGCCCATTATCCAACGCCGTCGATCGACAATCTGATGGCGCTTTCGGCGCTTGGCGTCACCGGCCCGTACATCAGCGCGATGGCACACCCAGGCTATCGCCCCCGCGACATCGACACCTTGATCCAGTTCAAGGCGCTGAACATCACGCCCGACTGGATCGCGAGTTTCGTCCGGATGGGCTACGCGAACCTTCCGGGCGACGAGCTGGTGCAATTGAAGGCGCTCGACATCACGCCGGACTTCATCGCCGCCTTCGACCGGATCGGCTACGGCCACTTGCCGGTCGACCAGCTGGTGCAGCTCAAGGCGATGAACATCACGCCCGAGTTCGTCCAGCGTGTCGCCGCGGTCGATGCTTCGCTGCCGCCGGTCGACAAGCTCGTGCAGCTCAAGGCGTTCGACCGGAAGCACTGAGCCGCGCCTCTGTCGGCTGGTCGACCCGCGGTAGCGGTCCGACGAACCGCCGGTCGATTGGTCGAACGCCTCTGGCACGCCGCTGCTCGCGGCGTGAAGGCGGGACAAACACGAACGGGGAATATCATGTCGCGTGGGCTTTTGATGGCGAGCGTGGGCATGGCGACGGTGCTCGGGTCAGGCGCGGCTTTGGCCCAGGCCCCGGCACCGGCTCAGGCGCCGGCCGCCACGCAACCATCGCGAACGACCGCTTATGATGCGGCGTTCTTCAACAAATATGCGCCGCGCACCGCGCTCGACATCGTTCAGCGCATACCCGGCTTCACGCTCGATCTCGGCAACAACAACAACGGCGCCGACGTGCGCGGTTTCGCCGGCGTCGCCGGCAATGTCGTCATCAACGGGCAGCGACCGAGCACCAAGTCGGAGCCGCTCGACGCTTATCTGAGCCGCATTCCCGCGAGCCGAGTGAAGCGTGTCGAGGTCGGCCCGGGCGACATCTTCGGCGCCGACTATGTCAGCAAAAGCCAGGTCGCCAATTTGATCCTCGTCGAGGGCGGGAAAGGCGGCATCAGCGGCGAAACAACCGTGTCCGCCGAGCGCCACTACACGGGCAAGATCACACCGACCGCGAGCGGAACCGTCAGCCTGACCCACGGTCCTTCGACGTTCAACATCGCCGGGGACACGGCCTGGGTCGACGAGACCGAGGAAGGCGCGGACGTCGTTACCGATCCGGCGACCGGCGAGCTCATCGAATTCCGGCGCAAGGTCAACGTTACCAACAACTACTCGCCCTTCGTCTCGGCGAGCTGGGCGCTGGACGAAGGACCGACCAAGTCCGCCAACCTCAACTTCCGCTACCACTTCGATCGATTTCATCTGTTCCAGACGGCGAAGGTCTTTCCGAGCGACGGCCCGGAGCATGACGACACGCTCGTCGAGCATTATCCGACGAAGAGCTTCGAGATCGGTGGCGACGTCACCCGGCCGCTTGCCGGCGGCGCGATCAAGTTCGTCGGCCTCGCCACGCGCCAGCGCCGGCATACGCTCGATGAGCTCGACATCGGTAACCTCGGTCACACCGAGGTTGTCGGCGGATTCCAGCAGCTGTCGCAATCGCAGCGCAACGAGACGCTCGGCCGCCTGACGTGGAGCAACCCCAAGCTGCTGGGCTTCCAGTTTGAGACCGGCGCGGAGGTTGCGTGGAACACGCTCGACTTCAACCTCGACCTCTTCGGCATCGACGAGAACGGCAACAAGACGCGCGTCGACCTTCCGCTCGACAATGCGCGGGTGACCGAGCTTCGCGGCGAATTCTGGGTCAACGGCAGCAGGCCGCTGACCAAGACGCTGCGGATGGACGTCGGCCTCAATTACGAAATCTCGCAGCTCAAGGTCAGCGGCGACGCGACCGCCAACCGCAAGCTGGGCTTCCCCAAGCCGAGCATCACGCTGGACTGGGAGCCTGGCTCGGGCTGGCACAGCCAGCTGATCCTTCGCCGCACGGTCGCGCAGCTCGACTTCTTCGACTTCATCAGCGTCGCCGATCTCGCGAGCAGCCAGGTCAGCGGCGGCAACGCCAATCTGCAGCCGCAGCGAAGCTGGGAGGGCCGCTTTTCGGTCGAGCATCCGCTGTTCAAGCAGGGCAAGGCGCGGCTCGAGCTCGGCTATAATCTGATCAGTCTGCTTCAGGACCGCATCCTCACACCCGACGGCTTCGATGCGCCCGGCAATATCGGCACCGGCCGCCAATCGTTCGCCGACCTGACGCTGGACGCGCCGCTGGATCGGTTCTGGAAAGGGCTGCGCGTCAAGCTCCACGGCAATGTCCAGCGCACCCGGGTCCAGGACCCGATTTCCGGTGAGTTGAGGGACTTCAGCGGCTTTTTTCCATCTTGGGAGTGGGACGCCGATATTCGCAGGGACCTTGGGAAGCTTTCCTATGGCGTAACCGCCGGCGACAATGGCCGAACGACAATCTTCAGGACGGACGTTCTCGACACGAGGTGGAACGGCGGCGTCTTTGCCAGTGCCTTCGTCGAATATCGCCCAAGGCCGACCAGCGCGCTGCGGCTCGATTTCAACGATATCTCGAATGTCGGCGGCGGCCGCAATCTGCTGGAATTCTTCCCGAACCGGACGAACCCGCAGCCGGATGTCTTCGACCACCGCGTCCGCAACAGCCACGTGCGCATCGCACTGACGTTCAAGCAGAGCTTCGGCGGTGGCAGCGGGGTGGCGAAGTCGCAGTAACGGGTCTAAGGACCGCGGCGACTTTTTCGACATCGCGAGGACCGACTTGGCGACTTCACGCATCGCGGACGTGCACGAGCATCATGAGCCGAAGATCCTTCCCTTCAATTGGGAGGACGCGTTCGATCTCGACCATCAGTTGACCGACGAAGAGCGGCTGGTTCGCGACACCGCCGAGGGCTATGCGCAGGAGAAGCTGCAGCCGCGCGTAACTTCGGCCTACCTGGAGGAGCGGTTCGACCGCGACATCCTGAGCGAGATGGGGGCGCTAGGCCTGTTGGGCGCGACCATCCCGAACGAATATGGCGGCGCCGGCTTGGGCTATGTCAGCTACGGGCTGATCGCGCGCGCGGTCGAGCGGGTCGACAGCGGGTATCGCTCGGCCATGTCGGTGCAGTCGAGCCTCGTCATGTACCCGATCTTTGCCTACGGCTCCGAGGAGCAGCGGCAGAAGTATCTTCCGAAGCTCGCATCGGGTGAATGGGTCGGCTGCTTCGGCCTGACGGAGCCCGACGCCGGCTCCGATCCCGGCAGCATGCGGACGCGCGCGGAGAAGACCGCCAACGGTTACCGGCTTTCGGGCACCAAGATGTGGATCACCAATTCGCCGATCGCCGACGTGTTCGTCGTCTGGGCCAAGTCGGACGCGCATGGCGGCAAGATCCGCGGGTTCGTCCTCGAAAAGGGCATGCCGGGTCTGTCGGCTCCGAAGATCAAGGAGAAGCTCTCGCTTCGTGCCTCCATCACGGGCGAAGTGGTGATGGACGGCGTCGAGGTCGGCGAAGACGCGCTTCTGCCGAACGTCGAAGGCCTGAAGGGCCCGTTCGGCTGCCTCAATCGCGCCCGCTACGGCATTGCCTGGGGCTCAATGGGCGCAGCGGAGGCCTGCTACCACGCGGCGCGGCAATACACGCTCGACCGCAAGCAGTTCGGCCGTCCCCTCGCCTCCAACCAGCTGGTGCAGCTGAAGCTCGCGAACATGGTGACCGAAATCACGCTCGGGCTGCAGGCGGCGCTTCGCGTCGGACGCCGGCTCGAAGCGGGCGAACTGGTTCCCGAGACGATCAGCCTGATCAAGCGCAACAATTGCGGCAAGGCGCTCGAGATCGCGCGCACGTCGCGCGACATGCATGGTGGCAACGGCATCTCGGCGGAATTCCAGGTCATGCGCCACGCCGCGAACCTCGAGACGGTCAATACCTACGAGGGCACGCACGACGTCCATGCGCTCATCATGGGACGCGCGATCACGGGCCTGAGCGCCTTTTAAGTCGCACTCCAGGCCGGGCGACGCAGGACGATCGTGGGCGCGCCATGATAATCAGTTTCGTGGAGCTGCTCGAACCCGAGCTTTCCCGCCAGTTTCAGCGACGGTTCGTTTGCAGGGGCAATGATCGCCCAGACCGGTGTCGGCGTGAGGTTCGCCTCGACCCATTCGATTACGGCACCGCAGGCCTCGCTCGCGAAGCCCTGCCCGTGTGCTTCGGTCGCGAAGATCCATCCCATTTCGGGCTCGTCGCCAAATTCGGGATCGAGGCCGCGCCACGCGGTGAACACCGCGAGCATGCCCAGCAGCTTGCCGTCATCCTTTCGCTCGACCGCCCAGCCTCCGAAGCCGTTGAGCTGCCATCCGCCCGCTGCGGCCATCAGGCGGCGCCAGCATTCCTCCATGCCCATCGGCTGCGGCCCGAAGTGGCGAAACACGGCGGGTTCCTGGAGGATGCGGAAATAGTCTTCGCGATCGTCCCTGCGCCACGCGCGCAGCCGCAATCGCTCGGTCTCCAGCGTCGGAGCCGAACCATGCGCCTCAGTCATTCAGGCTGACGTGCTTACTTCTTGCCGAGAGAAAGGCCGCCGAAGCGCTTGTTGAAGCGCGCGACCTGGCCGCCTTCGGAAACCTGGCGAGTGCCGCCGACACACGCCGGGTGAACCTTCGGATCGATGTCGAGGTGGAGAGTGTCGCCTTCCTTGCCCCAGGTCGACCGGGTCTGGAACTTGGTGCCGTCGGTCATCTCGACGTTGATCATGTGGTAATCGGGGTGGCTACCGGACTTCATGTGACTTTTCCTTGGGTTAGCCGCTGGTTTCCGACCAGCAGCAGGAATCTGAGCGGCGCGTCTACCGTGAGAGGCAGCAAGTTGCAACTTAGGCGGTCTGCGCCTGCGCGGTCCGCAGCCGGGGCAACATTCGTTCCGCGATGCTGAAACCCCCGAACAGCAGCACGGTGTAGAACAGGTCGCCCGCGACCGTGTTCTGGAAGAACGGGATCGCCGCGGTGTAGCAGGCGACGAGCCCGGCGCTGGTGTGCGGATAGAAGCCGCTGAACAGCCACATGCCGAAGTTGGTGATGACGAAGAAGATCACCGAGCTCGCAAGCGCGGCCCCTGCCGTTCTGCCAACGCTCCGGCGCGGCGACAGCCACCATCCAATGATGACGATCAGCGCAACACTCGCGTAGACCGTCGCAATGCCGTGGTAGAAGCCGAGGACCAGGTCGCTGAGTAGCAAGGCGGCGAGCGGCGCCACGAAAGACATCCACCGCCGCGCGAGATAGGCGCCGCTGAACAGAGCCATCGCGTCGATCGGCGAGAAATTGGGCGGATGCGGAACGAGCCGAAGCGCGGCCGCGGCGGCGATTGCGCTCAAAAGTGCGATCAGGCGGGTCATGGCCTGGTCAATAATCGGCTTGACCGGAATTTGACAGCCCGACTAGCAAGGTCGCCGATCAGGGTGCCGCCCACATGCTTTGCATGGCGGGGGCGGTTCAAAGGGAAGCCGGTGTGAATCCGGCGCTGTGCCCGCAACTGTAAACGCCGACCAGCCGGTCAGCGAAGTCAGGAACCTGCCCTGGTCCGTCGTCCGTTTCCCCGGCCGGGACCAGCCGCGGAGCGTGGGGCCATCTGGCACCTCCGAGACGACTTGTCGTGTCGTCTCTCAACGGAGGTTCCCATGATCATTCAGCCCGCAACAACCGAAATCGTTGTCACCGCGTCCCGCGCGCCCGAGAAGAAGAGCAAGACCGCCGCGAGCGCGACGGTCATCGACAAGAAGACCATCGAACGGCTCGGCGAGCCCTCGATCGCGTCCTTCATCCGCCTGACCCCATCGGCCGCGGTCGAGGTCAGCGGGCCAGCCGGCAGCCTCACCGAGGTCCGCATCCGCGGCGCCGAGGCCAATCACACATTGCTCTTCATCGATGGCATCCGTGCCAACGACCCGGCAGCGGGCGACGCACCGCGCTTCGAGCTTTTGAATGCGGACATCGTCTCGCGACTGGAAGTCGTGCGCGGACCTCAATCGGCGCTGTGGGGATCGGACGCGATCGGCGGCGTGATCGCGGTAAACGACGTTCCTGAAACATCGCCGGGCTATGCGGCGGGGACGGAAGCGGGCTCGTTCGGTTTTCGGCGCGCGAATGCGTCGGCATCGCTGGT
>DATCJM010000361.1:0-6751 GCA_036562805.1 Sphingomicrobium sp. | reverse complement strand
CCTTGACCTTCCTCGAGCCGATGCGCGCGAACATGCTCGCCAATCGGCGGCGGGTGCCGCCACGGGGAATCGACGGCGGCGCTGACGGCGCCGCCGGTCGCGACTGGGTCGAACGTTCCGACGGCAGTGTCGAGATGCTGACAGCGACCGATTCCGCCGACATGCTTCCCGGAGATCGCTTCGTGATCGAAACACCGGGTGGCGGCGGGTTTGGGACTTCTTCATCCTCCCCTGCATTTGCAGGGGAGGTCGCGGCGCGAAGCGCTGACGGAGGGGCCCCTCCACCGCATTTCATGCGGTCCCCCTCCCCTCGAAATCGAGGGGAGGACGCATGATCGATTATTGGCCGCTCCTCGGCATTGCGCTCGTCGTTCTCGGCTTTGCTTTGCGCTTCAACCCGCTCCTGGTGGTCGCGGTCGCGGCGATCGTCACCGGGCTCCTCGCGCACATGCCGTTCCTGAAGGTGCTCGGAGTCCTCGGCCACGGCTTCAACGAGAACCGCAACGTCACCCTGATCTACATCGTCCTGCCGGTGATCGGGCTGCTCGAACGCTTTGGGTTGCAGGAGCAGGCAAAGGCCGTGATCCGCTCGATGAAGCGCGCAACGGTCGGCCGGCTGCTGATCCTCTATCTGGCCTTCCGGCAGATCTTCGCGGCGCTCGGCCTCGTCTCGGTTGCCGGTCACGCGCAGACGGTCAGGCCCCTCGTTGCCCCGATGGCCCTTGGTGCCGCCGAGAAGGAGCATGGCGAGCTGGATGAAGAGACCATCGAACATGTGAAGGCAATGTCGGCGGCGACCGACAACGTCGGCGTGTTCTTCGGCGAGGATATCTTCATCGCCATCTCGTCCATCCTGCTGATCCAGGGTGCGCTCAAAGCCTATGGCATCAACCTGACCCCGTTCGAGCTGTCGGTATGGGCGATCCCGAGCGCCATTTGCGCCTTCCTCATCCACAGCGCCCGGCTGCTCTGGCTCGATCGCCGGCTGAGAAAGGCCCGCCGATGATCGGCATGCCGTGGCTGCACCTGCTCGCCGGCGCGATCTTCGCGAGCTACGCCGTCGCGAGCCTCCGCGATGCCGGCAATCCGAAACGCTGGGGGAACACCGCTTTCTGGCTCCTTGTCGCAGCCAGCTTCTGGTTCGGTGACCTTCTCGGGGACATCGGCAACGGCGTCCTCGTCCTCGCGCTGGTCGCCCTCGCCGGGTTTCATTTGCTCGGGCGGTCAAAGGGGGAAGCAACGAGCCCGCCGGATCGTGAAAGGTTCGCCGAGCGCTACCGCAACAAGCTGTTCCTGCCGGCGCTGATCATTCCCTTCACGGCGTTCCTCGGGACGTTGCTGTTCACCTACACGCCGCTCAAGGCCAGCGGCCTCATCGATGCGAAGGCCGTCACGCTCGTCTTGCTCGGCCTTGGCGTGATCGTCGCGCTGATCGTCTGTTATGCGTGGCTGCGTCCGCCAGTCCTGTCGGCGGTCGACGACGGCGGGCGCCTTGCCAATGCGATCGGGTGGGCATTGGTGCTGCCCCAGATGCTCGCCTCCCTCGGCGCCGTGTTCGCCGCGGCAGGCATCGGCACGACGATCGGAAGCGTCGCGGGTGCGATCATTCCTGAGGGCAGCATCTTTCTCGCCATCCTCCTCTACGCGCTAGGCATGGTCGTCTTCACGGTGATCATGGGTAACGCCTTCGCCGCCTTCCCGGTGATGATCGCCGCGATCGGCGTTCCCATCCTGATCCACCAGGACGGAGGCAGAGCGGCGGTGATCGGCGCGGTCGGCATGCTGGCCGGCTATTGCGGGACGCTGATGACGCCCATGGCGGCCAACTTCAACATCGTGCCAGCGGCGCTGCTCGAGCTCAAAAGCCAGTACGGAGTGATCAAGGTCCAGGTCGCGACCGCAATCCCGCTGCTGATCTGCAACATCCTCATTCTCTATATCGCGGGATTCCACTGGTGAGCCGATTGGACTCGGACCTCGCTTCGAAGATGGCGCGCATAGCGCTGGGCCATGTGGGCAAGGAATATCCGCACAAGCTCGATCATGTGCTGACGAGCGACGCCGACGCGCTGCCGCCGCGCGTGCTCCACCCGATCTTATACGGCAGCTTCGACTGGCACAGCTGCGTGCACGGCTGGTGGACGCTGCTGACGGTGAGGCGGCTATTTCCGGCGATTGCCGAAGCGGCTGCGATCGACGATCTCGCCTCCGACAGCTTCACCACCGACAAAGTTGCGGGCGAGCTGGCCTATCTCGAGCGTCCGACAAGCCGCGGCTTCGAACGGCCGTACGGCTGGGCGTGGCTGCTCACCCTGCATCTCGAAGCGACGCGGCATGAGCAGCCTTGGGCGGCCGAGCTGGACCCGCTCGCGCGCGCTTTCGCGCAGAGGCTGGGCGATTATCTGCCAATCCTCACTTATCCGATCCGGGTCGGAACGCATTTCAACACCGCATTCGCCTTGATCCTGTCGCTCGAATGGGCCGAGCGCTTCGACGCACGGCTCGCCGAGCTGATCCGCGACAGGGTGTTGCACTGGTTCGGATCGGATCGCGATTGCCAGGCGTGGGAGCCAGGCGGGGACGAGTTCCTGTCATCCGCGCTGGTCGAGGCGCTGAGCATGTCCCGCACGCATCCCGACCTGTTTCCGGCCTGGTTCGAGCAATTCCTTCCGCGCATCGCGTCGCGCGAGCCGGCGACGCTGTTTATCCCTGCCTTGGTGAGCGACCGCAGCGACGGCAAGATCGCCCATCTCGATGGCCTCAATCTCAGCCGCGCGTGGTGCTGGCGCGCCATCGCTCCGCTGCTTCCGGAGGCGGCGAGCTCGACCGCCAGAGGCGCCGCGGACGAGCATCTCGCCGCCGCGCTTCCGCACATTGCCGGCGATTATATGGGCGAGCACTGGCTCGCGAGCTTCGCGCTGCTGGCCTTGCTCGCTCCCGAGGTTTAATTGGCGGCCATGGCCGACATCGATTCCAACAATCAGCAATTCATTCGCTACGACCAGGTGCGCAAGGCGCATACCTATCGTCTGGCCGAGCATCCGAGCGACGCGTTCGACGAGGATTATGAGATCGCGACGCTCGATTTCGGCCGATTCTTGAGCGGCGATGACGGCGAAAAGCAGCGGTTTGCCGAGGAATTCGCCGCGGCGCTGAGCGAAATCGGCTTTGCGGTGCTTACCGGCCACGGCGTTGATCCCGTGCTGTACGACGAGATGCACGACGCGACGCTCGACGTCTTCACCTCCACTCCCTTGAGCGAGAAGATGCGCTTCCGCGCCGAGCGCTATGGGTCTGTAAATCAAGGCTATTTCCCGATCGAGGAAACGAGCGACATCCACCCCGATCTGGTCGAAGGATGGGTATTCTGCCGCCGCGCCTTCGACATCCCGCAGGACCGCGCAACTCCCTTCAAACCCGAGGATTTCTGGCCGAAAGTCGAATACGAACATGTCTTCCGGCGACTCGTCCTTTCGCACGAGAAATTGTTCAAGCCGATCGCGCAGTCGATGCTTCAGGGCCTCGGCTGCGACCCGCATCTGCTCGACGGCAAGCTGACGCGCACCAACTTCGGCCTGCGCCTCAATTATTATCCGCCGATGACCGACGAGCAGGACAGCTCCGGCGCCGGCCGCCTGCTCGGCCACGAGGACGTCGACCTGTTCACCATCCTCCCCGCCAGCCGCGTCGACGGGCTTCAGGTGTGGAATCACCGCAGTGGCAAATGGGTCCGGATGAAGGCGCCGATGGGCTCGATCATCATCAATACCGGCGACTATATGCAGCGGCTCTCGAACGACCGCTTCCCATCGACGACGCATAGGGTCGGCAAACCGAGCGACGGATCGCATCGCGCAACGGCGCGGGTGTCATTCCCGATGGCGGTCTACGTGTGGGAGAATGAGATCCTCGACGTGCTGCCGGGCCTCGGCACGCCGAAGTACGAGCCGATCAAGGCGATCACCTTCCACACGCGCAGCACCAGCAAGTTCTACGGCGACGATTACGCGGTCGAGAACGCCTGATCACGCGGGCAGGCACTCCGCCGACAGGACCGGGTTCGGCTGGCCGGTATCGCCGGGCAATTTCTGGCAGATCGGCGTGCCCTCCAGCAGCGCGTCACCGCCGATTGCCTGGTAGGTATCGACGATATTCTGCGCGGCCGTCAGCTTGATGTTCACCAGCGCCTGCTGCGCAGCATAATAGGACCGCTGCGCGTCGAGAACGGTCAGGAAGGGGTCGATCCCTCCCTGGTAGCGGGCTTCGGTGAGCAGGTAGGCGTCCGCCGTCGCTTCCTGTTGGCGTTGCCGCGCCGCGATCTCGTCGTTGATCGTCCCCCGTCGCGCAAGCGCATCGGACACGTCCCGGAAAGCTGACTGCACGGCGCCCTGATAGCTGGCGACGGCAGCGCGGTCCTGCGCTTGCGTGAGCCGCAGATTCGCGTGCCCGGCGCCGGCCTGGAAGATCGTGTAGCCGGCGTTCGCTCCCACGCTCCATCCAAATGCCCCGCCGGTGAACAGCTTGAGCAAAGCCGAGCTTGCGAAGCCGAGCAGCCCGGTAAGCGTGATGCGCGGGAACAACGCAGCCCGAGCGGCGCCGATGTTCGCGTTCGCCGCGCGGAGCGAATATTCCGCCTGCACGATGTCCGGTCGGCGTAGCAGCACATAAGAATCCAGGCCCGACGGCATCGGCGCGATGGTGCCGAACGCGTCGTCAATCGATGCTGCAAGGAGGGCAGGCTCGACGGGTCCGCCGACAAGCAAGCTTAGCGCATTGACATCTTGCGCAACGGCAGTGCGTTGTCGCGCGAGATCGGCCTGCGCGATGTTCAGGATCTGCTCCGCCTGGTCGAGATCGGTGCGCGGCGCGATCCCGCCTTCGAGGCGAATCCGGGTGAGCCGGACGCTCTTTTCGGCGCTCGCGGCGGTTTCCTCGTCGATTCTCAAAAGGCTCATGTCGGCAGCTTGGTGCAGCCAGGCCGTGACGACATTCCCGACGAGCGTCAGACGCGTCGCGCGAGCGCCGGCCTCGGTCGAGAAATAGCGGTTGAGCTCAACGTCGGTCAGCGACCGAAGCCGGCCGAAGAGGTCGACTTCGTAGCTCGGAATGTTGAGACCCGCCTGGAAATTGGTCGAAACGCCCGATCGAGAACCGCTGTTTCCGGTGCCCGTGCCGCTGCTGGAGCTGCTCGCACCACGCGCCCCACTTACGGTCGCGCCTGCTGTCGCATCGAGCGTCGGCAATTGCTGGGCGCGCTGGATTCGAAATTGCTCGCGCGCTGCGGCGACGTTCGCAGCGGCCGTCATGAGATTGCGATTGTTGCTGATGGCCTGGGCAATCAGCGTTTGCAGGCGAGGATCGGTGAACACTTGTTTGTAGCTAAGTGCGGGTAATCCCGCCTCGGCAGCGATGAGATACGGATCCCCGATTGGCCACGACGCGGGGATCGCCGGCTCGGGGCGCGCATACTTAGGTTCGAGCGTCGTGCAGCCGGTCGCGAGCAGCGCCAGCACGGCGATGCTGCGCTTCACGCGCGAGCCTCCTTCCGTTTGCGGAGCCGCTCTCGGATGATGACGACGCCATCGCGTGCACCACGACGCACCAGCACGTAGAAAAGCGGGATGTAGAAGACCGCGAGAATGGTCGCCGTCATCATGCCGCCGATCACCGCGGTCCCGATCGCGATGCGTCCGTTTGCGCCGGGGCCGGTGGCGACAGCCAGCGGGAAGACGCCGAAGATGAAGGCGAAGCTGGTCATCAGGATCGGGCGAAGCCGAATTCGTGCCGCTTCGATGGCCGCATCGATGATGCGCTTGCCTTCCCTCTCCGCACGCTCCGCAAACTCGTTCATCAGGATGGCGTTCTTCGAAGTAAGGCCCATCGTCGTCAGAAGGCCGATCTGCAGGAAGACGTCATTCTGCAATCCGCGGAGGGTGACGAAGAGGATCGCGCCGACAAGGCCGAGCGGAACGACGAGGAGCACCGCAAGGGGAATCGACCAACTCTCGTAAAGCGCGGCGAGGCAGAGGAAGATGACGATCAGCGAAACGCTGTAGAGAAGCGGCGCCTGGCCGGATGCGATCCGCTCCTGGTACGAGGCGCCGGACCAGGCGACGCCGACGCCTGGAATTTGCGATGCAAGCTTTTCGATCTCCGCCATCGCCTGGCCGGAGCTCTTTCCCGGCGCCGCCTGTCCGCTGATCTCGTAGGATGACAGGCCTTCGAAGCGGGCGAGCGTCGTCGGCGCCGTTGTCCATGCGGTTGTCGCGAACGACGAGAAGGGCACCATGCCACCCTGGTTGTTGCGCACGGACCACCCGCCGATATCCGACGGCTCGGATCGATAGGGCGCTTCGCCCTGGACATAGACGCGCTTGACCCGGCCGCGGTCGATGAAATCGTTGACATAACGCCCGCCCCACGCCGTCGAGAGCGTCGAATTGACGTCCGTGGGGCTGAGTCCGAGCGCCGCGAGCCGTTGCTCGTCGATGTTCACCTTTAGACTCGCGACGTCGGGTAGCTCGGTCAGTCGCACCTGTTCGAGCAACGGATCGGTCGACGCCTCCGCGACCAGTCGATCACGAGCGGCAGCGAACTGTGCACGGCTCATTCCGCTCGTGTTCTGCAGCTCCAAGGTGAATCCGGTCGACTGCCCGAGACCGCGGATCGCGCCGGGTATCAGCGCGAAAACCTGCGCGTCGCGCAGCCCGCGGAAGGCTCCTGACGCCCGCTCCACCACCGACTGCGCGCT